>JAQTUY010000063.1:0-6184 GCA_028707105.1 Candidatus Omnitrophota bacterium
ATAGAGTTGCCGGTTTTAACGCACCAGTCGATAAGAAATTTCAAGTCCGCCAAATCACCCACCCCGAGGCTGTTACGGGAATAAACCGAAAATAAAGGAACGACTACTCCGGCCCTGCGCCGCGCGCCGATCTTTTTCCATTTATCCACTGATATGGTTTTTTGCAAAGATCTTAAATTATCCTTACCCGGCATGATACCAGCCTCCTATTCACCAATCCTGGGTATTTTATTTAGCGCTTCCTTGATCTTTTTCTCCGGGTGGTCATAATCGCCCAGCTTTCCTTCAAGATAAGCGTCATAAGCGGATAGGTCAAAATGGCCGTGCCCGCTGTAATTAAATACAATACATTGTTCTTTATTTTTTTTGGCCTCTTCGATCACGCACTTTAAAGCATGACATGTTTCAGGAGCAGGTAAAAATCCTTCGGTGCGGGCAAATAGCACTCCGGCTTCAAAAACGGGGTTCTGATGATACGCCTTGGCTTCTATCAGTCCTTCTTTAACTAAAGCGCACAACACGGGCGCGGCGCCGTGATAGCGCAGCCCGCCGGCGTGAATGGCTTCGGGCACAAAACTATGCCCCAGAGTATACATCTTGACCAACGGCGTTAAGCGCGCGATATCCCCGAAATCATACATATAGGCCCCTTTTGTAAGGGTCGGGCAGGCTGTCGGTTCGACCCCGATCATCCGGATCTTCCTGCCTTTTAATTTATCCCGGACAAAGGGAAAAACAAAACCCGCGAAATTGCTCCCTCCTCCGACGCATCCTATCAAAACATCAGGTTTTTCGCCGATCATCTCCAGCTGTTTCTTGGCTTCCAGCCCGACGATAGTCTGATGCATGAGAACGTGGTTTAAAACGCTGCCCAGGGAATACTTGGCGTCATCATGCGTCGCGGCATCCTCGACTGCCTCAGAAATAGCGATCCCTAAGCTGCCCGGCGAATCGGGATTTTCTTTTAATACGCTCCTGCCTGATTTGGTCAACTTGGTCGGAGAAGCAAAAACCTCCGATCCCCAGATATGCATCAGGGATTTACGGTAAGGCTTCTGATAATAGCTGGCTTTGACCATATATACCGTGCATTTTAATTTAAGCAGGTTACAGGCGAAAGATAAAGCCGAACCCCATTGGCCCGCGCCTGTTTCAGTACATATTCTTTTTACACCTTCTTTTTTATTATAATACGCCTGGGCTATGGCGGTATTCAGCTTATGGCTTCCGGCAGGGCTGACGCTTTCATTCTTATAATAGATCCTGGACTTGGTCTTCAGCGCCTTTTCCAGCCTGACCGCGCGGATCAGGGGCGTTGGACGGTATATCCGGTAGACATCCCGTATGCCGTCCGGTATATCGATCCATCTTTCACTGCTTAATTCCTGTCTGATCAAAGACATCGGAAAGATCGGGGCCAGATCTTTGGGCTGGAGGGGTTTGCCGGTCCCGGGATGAAGATACGGCGGAAGCGGCTCAGGCAGGTCCGGCAGGATATTATACCATCTTGTCGGAATATCTTTTTGCGAAAGCAATACCTTATCCTTATCCATCTTTAGCCGTCTCCTTTCTTGATCATGTTTGAAAATTTACTTAACTGTTCCCGGTGCCGGGCTGTCGCCTGGCCGAGGTCAAATACCAGCCGCTGAAATGTCAGCGAATCGCCCTTACAGGCCTCAAACCATTTATTCTCGATCATGGAATTCTCAATGTCGTTAGCGATGAAGAAAGCCTCCGATGCCAGAACAGGCTTCGCCTTGGCTTTAGCCGCCTGCCCATCCACATAATCGATAAAGGTTTCTACTGCGTCATCGCTGATGCGCGTCCAGTCAAAGTAAGAGATCTCATCTTTCATCTTATCCTCTACCTCACGGATCCACCGCGCGTGGTCGAGCTCCTCCACGGAAAGCCCGGCCCAGAAATCCTTATGCTCGGCAAACTTATCGGCGTAAACGCCGTAAAGCCTGCTTATCGCTTCTTCACTGGCAGCCAGCATTTCCATCATCTTGACCTGACTTTCTAATGCGCCCATTGTTAGACCCTCCGGCTATTTTTTCGGCCGTCTTTAATAAACTAACAGGAGTTTATTCCCTGGTCAATTTGGCGATCTCGTTCTCAAGCAGCCTCTTATGTTTCTGCTCTTCTCCTATCAAGAAATCCAGTGTTTCTCTTACCGCGGGATTCTCGGTAACTAATTTTGTATACATCTCTAAACTGGCCATTTCCTGTCCTAAGGCCAATTTTAACGCTTCTACGGGTATCATCGGCCACCTCCTCGAATATATGATCCGATTTTAATAATTATACACCTTTCTCCGATTAGCGCAAGAACCAACCGCGCGCGCTAATATGATAACTGCGCCTGTTTACCCTTATTTTTTCAATGAAATAAATATGCCGGTCAAAAAAACGGCGGAGGCGGCAAAACCAAGGATCCCCGCTATTATGTAACCGCAGGTCTTAAGCCAGCGTTCATGGACTTTGCGATTGGCAAACAGCACGAAATAACCTGCCGAAAGCAATAGCCCCATATAGATCAGCGTGGTCATCCAGAAAAACCTGAGCGCCCCCATATCATTCCCCCCTCTTATCGACGTTAACTCCCGTTAATTCCCGCTCCTTACCTTCTCCGATAAATACTGCAATATCTCCATTTCATCCTTATCGAACCAGATCTTCCGGCAGCTCTGGCACTTGTCGACCTGAACCGGGAAGCCGTACGAGAAAAAACCCCGCATCATCTTGACCTTGCATTCGGGGCAGTTAAAACTATACGCCACCTTAAAAGTGTCCTTGGCGATACCTTTCGAATATTCCCGTAATAGAGCCTCGGCGGATCTGGCTATTTCCGGGCCGAACGCGAAATCCTCCCTGGTTATTATGCGCAAAATGACATCACTCCCCGCCAGGATCCCGCCGCAATAGCCGCACCGGGCAATCGGCGCGCCCTCATAAAGCGCTTCAGTAAGAGGCTGTTTGCATACCGGACAATCCTCGCCATCCTTTATTTCCCTGTCCTCGCCGAGGAGTTTTTCCTTAAAAAGCCGGTAGAGATCCTTATCCTCTGAAGCGTGCTCAATAATATTTTCTCCGGTCTTAGACACCCAGGAATTCGGGCTCAGACCCATGGTAAAAAGTTCGTCCGGGCCAAAAGGCCCTTTCCAATCGTCATCTTTATACAAAAGCCACTCTTTATTGCCAGGGGTATCTTTCAATTCAACTATGCCCTTCTCCGCCGTCAAGCGGACTTTCGGCTTGACCCCTGTTTTCAGAGCCGTCATATCGCTATGCGCCATGCCCAGCAGTATCATCAGACGCCTTAGAGTAGGAGGATGGGTAGAGAACAGATCGGAAACCAACCCCCCTCTTTCCTCCAGGTTGTTATAATCGGGGCTCATGATAAAGATCGGAGCCAGTGAATCCGACACGCCGCCTACGCCCCTCCACCCCCTGGAAATAATATAGAGCGCCTCGGCAAAAGAGATAGGATTACGGGTCAGCTTTACCGCTACCGCGTCCGCGCGGTACTCCTGCTGACGCGAAAGGAACATATTCAACAACAGGCTGACCAGCTGAGTTATGGAAAGAATGACATAAAGAACGGCTAAATACGCGATCGGGGCTCCGCCTTCCCGCCTACCCCGGCCATTAGAAGTAAACCTAAGCGCCTTGGTTATCCCCTCGAGCAGGGCGGCATAAACGGCAAATAATGAACAAGTAACGGTATTGGTAAGGCTATCCTCAGAGACAATATGCGCAGCCTCGTGAGCGACCACAGCCTCCAATTGGCCCCTGTTTAATCTTCCCAGGAGCCCTTCAGTTATCCCGATCACCGCGCCGCCCCGCAGATCCGAGACAGCAAAAGCGTTTAATCCGGAGATCGGGACTATGCGGGGCCGTATTTGTTTGATATTGCCGGTCGCGACGCAAACTTCTTCGATAACATTTTTAAAAACCTGGTGATAAGCATCTTTAAGGTCGAGTTCCCCGGCTCCGATAAGACGAAGTATCCTTTCTATCATATTATTGGTGGAAAAATACCAGTGCCCCAACGCGACGATCAAGGCGAAGGCGAATACCATCAACGATTCTTTAAGGGAGAAAACTGCGGCATGCCGGTAGGCTAAAGACTCAAACTGGATGAAGAAGAACAATTTCGTGACTGTCCAAAGGGCTTGGGCCACGATAAAATAGAAAAGGACCAGGAAGACAAACACCCACTTGATTACGTATGTCTTGCGCCTTTCTATTTCAATGAATGAATAAGGCATTTAGAGGCCTTAAAAGGTCACCTTCGGAGGCTCTTTCTCCGCCATATCCGAAAGCTCAAAGAGCAGCTCATCCCTGAAATTAAACATCGGAGCTATGGTATTAGTCGGAAAAGTATGGATAGCGGTATTATAGAGGGTAGCCTCGTCATTGTAAAACTGGCGGGAGAACGCTATTTTATTTTCAGTGGTAGTCAACTCTTCCTGAAGCTTGAGCATATTCTGGTTAGCTTTTAGATCAGGGTATCTTTCCACGACCGCGAACAGGGACTTTAAAGTCTGGGTCAGGAAATTTTCCGCTTCCTGCTTATCTTTTATCCCGCTTGCCTGCGCCGCCTGGGTGCGGGCCTTGATCACATTCTCCAGGGTCTCCTTCTCGAATTTCATATAACCCTTAGCTACCTCGACCAGGTTTGGTATAAGGTCATGCCTTCTCTTCAGCTGCACGTCTATCTGCGCCCAGGCGTTCTTGACCCTGAACCTAAGCTGGATCAGCGTATTATAGATGAACGCGACGCTGACGAATAAGAACCCCGCTAAAACCGCCAATAGCACCGCCAACATGACCATAATGCCCTCCTTT
The DNA here is from genome assembly GCA_028707105.1 of Candidatus Omnitrophota bacterium. Next base: position 4,852 of record JAQTUY010000063.1, read on the forward strand.
AAAAAGGGTTTTTTAAGCTTAAGCTAAAAATTCTTCTGAAGTATTTTCATCGCCTTTCCCAGCGTATCGACCTGCGCCACTTGCAGGCAATTAGCCAGATCCCCGTCATAAATATAGACCTTGCCTTCCTTCTGGTCAAAAAAACCTATCAGCCCCTCAGATGTCGTAAAGGGTATGACTCCGTCAAACGAACCGGGATTTGCTGAAGACGTTTTAACCTTAGAAAAAACCGTCAGCGATACAACAATGGCCAGAGCGGTCAACATAACCAGCATGGTATTTCTCATACGCACCTCCGGATATCAATGCCAGGCTCTTTAACTTGCTTTAACTTACGCTATAAGTTTCAGGGCATCCTTGACCGGCTGACCGGGATAGAGGCCTGATCTCCCGGCCTTGCCGGTACAGGAATGCAGTTTAGCCTTTAACGCCTCCTCAATAGTGCGCGCGCCGATAAACTTCCCCGCGATATCGCCGGATCTCTGCGCCGAGAGCATATTCAGATAACCGCACATCAGATAACCCTTACTGCCCTTAAGGAGGATCAAATTTTTGCTCAAAAGCCTGATCCAAAAAGCCTCGATATATTTGCCGCCCGTTTTTATTTTTTTATGTTTAAACATCCGGTATGCTAATACTTATAATAATTTGCCGGTATCGACATGGAAATATACTTCACGGCTTCAATAATACAGACGCGTATCGCTTTTTCCATGGGAGTATTGGCGTAACCGGATAATCCCGCTCCTAAACCCCAATTTCCAAGGAAACCGCCCATAATACCGCCGGCCACGTCGGTGGCCTGGCCTTGGACGCGCGTTGAAGCCAGGATCTCGGACGTTGAGGTGTCAACGATACGTATATCCAGGGCCATATGCGCCTTATTCATCGATCCGCCTAACACGGCTCCGAACAGTCCGCCGCCCCCGCCTATACCAGCCCCTCCGCCGGAAGCGTTAGGTTCAAATTCAGTTACCGCGGCAGTGATCACCAATTCCGCGGCTTTAAGCTGGCCGCGCTGCGGGCCGCTGCCTGCCTGCGCCGCGCCCGATATCGCCAATTGCTGCTCCTGCATGACCGCGCTTAATACCTGGCGCTCCAACACTGAAAAACGCCCGCTGTTCATAAGCGCTGTTACCAGCATTTCGCGTAATCCCGAACCAATCTCACCGCCTGCTTTCGCCGCTTTAACCTCGAAATCCGCGACCGCGATACGCGCCTTAGGGCCCGAATAAGGAGGCATCCCCGTTGTCCCGGCATTATTGTCTACCTGTGCGGTAGGCTGCGTAAATCCGGCATAAGCTAACTGCACGCCGGCCAAAAAAATAAGACT
>JAQTUY010000063.1:6284-8513 GCA_028707105.1 Candidatus Omnitrophota bacterium
TCATCCAGAGAAACATCAAGATTATCCTCCGCGAATTTTATCCTCTCATCCAGGTCCGTGACTTTATCGGCGGTCTTCAGACCTTCCCAATACCCGAAAAACCTCTCCCGCCACTGCGGCTGCATCAGGAAATAAAACAGGGCCCAGCTCTCGGCGTAAGCCAACCCCTGGTTGAGCTCATCAATAGTGTAAAATCTGTTATCCTTACTGTAAGAAAAAAGCTCTCTTAAGGGGATCGCGCTCCCTGCGGCAAGCGCGTCACGAAAAACCCGGATATATTCGGAGTTCCTTTCCCCGATAGAAGGGGTGGAACAATACTCCGCGAGCCCCTCCAACAGCCAGGTATCGAAATTTTCCGCCTTACCGCTTAACATCAGGTCAAAAGTCAGCTGATGGCTTGCCTCGTGCCGCAGGATCCTGATATTTACATCCCTGGCTTGGAGCGCCAGCCGGCTTGAATAGGCGGCTAAAGATTGTTCGTAATTCCGTATCGCCGTCAAATTATTTTGATAGATCTCGTAATTAGAATCCCTGTACCGGGTATTCTCAGCCTTAAGATCCTCAATCTTGCGGGACTCCTCTTTCACAAAGCTGTCTATTTGAGCGTAGTCCTGGGAATTGAAAAAGTCGTAAAAGACCAGTTGGTTATTGACGACATCGTAAAATCCCGCCGCGATCTTAAGATAGGGGGCCATTTTTTGCTTGTAGGCGTCATACTCCTTAGGCGTCTTGAAGATTATCACATAGTTACGACGGGTCAAGACATTATCTATAAGCGGCCCGAAGGTCACCAGGAAACCGCTGTTAAGCCTCTGCAGCAATTCGACACTTTTGGTTACTTTAAAATAATCCTGGTCGGTAAAGAAGCTATAGATACCGCTGCGCGAAAAATGAAATCCGGGAAGCTCTTTTTTTATCTTTATCTCCTCCCCGGTAATATCCGCCTCCGCCGCGCTGACAGGCTCGATCCTTAAAACGTCGGATCTTTTCAGGGTGCTTACCATGGAACCTGAATATCCAAAAAACTGCTTTACCTTGATCTGCTCCGCGCCCTCCTCCAGTTGCACGCCCCTGACCTTATCACCGTTCTTAAGGTAAAAGATCGACTCTCCTGTTTCAGGCGCGATCTCGCGCTGCAACTGCATGATGATCCGGGCTTCGTCCGCGGACGCGGCAAAAGAACCCCGGGGATCGGCAAAAAATAAGACCGGGACAAAGATAAATAGAAACGCCGGCCTTAAAAGCAGATTTAAATACATTAACGCCATACTTGAAGACGGTAACCTTGCAGCCTCAAATAGTCCATTTTTAGTCTGGAGGGTTCGGCCACAAAAAATACCGGCCCTCCCCCTTTACCGCGCGAGGTTATTTCGCAATGAACGGTCCCTTTTAACATCGTGAATACGCTTAATGCCGGATCATTATATTTTAAGCGCAGGGCGATAAAATCACCGGATCTTAGCTTGCCGCGCCCCGCCTTAGCCTTGAGGATCGCCTGCTTACTCAAGCCTATGATAATATAAAGAGGTTTAAACCGCCGCCCGGAAGGATGAATAATAATGAATTCCTCATTATCCGGATGGGAATTCAACTTCAAATTATGAGAATTGACCCTTACGCAAATAAGTTTGTGGGCCCCGTTGGAAGCAGACGAGGAATAAATGGTGCTGACCGCCCCCTTTGAAGATCTTGCCCCAAGGACCTTGGAAGTGGCCTTAAGCCTCCTGATCAGTTTCTTCTTCTCCAGCGCGGCAAATATTTTTTTCGTCGCGTTCACAGGATTTAATTTAATGATCTCCATAGGTTATTTTTTTAACTCCGACAAGAACCGGTAAAAAGGAAAATTGTTTCCCGGGCACTCGGTTATCAGGCCGGGTATATCCTTGTGCCTGCGTATATTCTTTAATGATATCCCGTACTGCCGGCGCAGCACCTTGACCAACGACACCAAAGAATCCATCTGGGCGCAACTGACATCCTCCCTGGTAAAATCCCCCACCAGGCATATCTGGATATCATAGGGACGGTTAGCCTTGACCTGCTTACGCCAGCGCCAGCCGACTTCGATCTCGCCGTCTCCTGAAGCCGAACCGTTTCCTATCACAAAATGGTAAAATAACCCTCCCATCCGGCGGGAGCGGTGATTGCGGTCAAACGCTTCGGCGTTACCCCCCAGAGTCGCGCTGTGGTGTATAGTAATGTAGCGCCACTTAGAGGAAGTATGACGGG
>JAQTUY010000064.1 GCA_028707105.1 Candidatus Omnitrophota bacterium
CCGTTCATCAATGAAGAAGTGATGCCCAACAAGACACTTACCGTCAGCCTGGGCGTCTCCACCTTCCCCGAAGACGGCTCCACCAACGCCGAGATCATCTCCTATTCCGACAAATCCCTCTATCAGGCCAAGAACCAGGGTAAAAACCAGACCTGGGCCTAAAAAAAACGGGGTCAGACCTAATTTTCTTTGATAACCGGCCTGCCCGGTCTTCTAATGACTATTTCCATACCAGCAGCTCTTTCCATTTTCTTTTTAAAGCCACTGCTACCGACTACACCATTCTTATTCGTCATATCGCTAATCACCTCCTCTATTGTTTTTGAATTCTCCTTTTGAAAAAAACGTCTATAATTAACCTGCCGTATTATATCGTCTTCACCTAAACTCTTATACCATGGATCAATATCGACAATTTTATTCTTATCGCCATAAGCCCTTACTCGATAACTGGACCAACGATAAGACTCAGGTGAACTGACTATATTCGCCTTTACCGGATTCATTTCTATATACTTTAGACATGATAAAAAATAGGATTCAGCTTCAATAATGCAACTTTTAAAGCGCCCCTCCCATAGCGTCCCCGTGCGATTATAATGCTTATTCACATAATGAACGTATTTAACACCTACAAATTTCATTAGAGAACCAATGTTATTTTTTTCTTTGGGTTCAATGAGCAGGTGAAAATGATTGATCATGAGGCAATAACTATAGATATAGCAGGGATACTTTTCTTTGGCTTCTGATAAAACTTCTAAAAAGAAAAGATAATCTTCGTCACGATAAAAAATATTATTTCTATTATTCCCCCTTTGAACAATATGACAAGGTGTGCCTATTGCTAATAAACGTGGCCTTCTGGCCATAAAAAAGTCCCCTTTCTATTATTAATAGACGTAAAAGGGGACAAAATCTAACAACTATTTTTTACAGAAAACGGGGTCAGACCTAATTTTTTTAATCATAGTTTTAAAAAAATTAGGTCTGACCCCGTTTTACGCTTCTTTTAATTCACAGCTACAGGTTCGGCTTCGGTTGACGGAACAAGCTGCGCCACAGGCTTAGACTGGTGGAATTTCACCGAGACCACCTTGGATACGCCGGATTCTTCCATCGTAATGCCGTACATAACGTCGGCATTGACGATCGTTTTCTTATTGTGGGAAATAACGATAAACTGGGTGGTCTGGGAAAAATCATGCAGGATCCGGTTATACCTGTCTACATTGGCCTCATCCAGGGCGGCGTCGATCTCATCCAGGACGCAGAAAGGCGAAGGCTTGACCTTGAAGATGGCAAACAGTAAAGCTATCGCCGACATCGCCTTCTCTCCGCCGGAAAGCAGGAGCACGTTCTGAAGTTTCTTTCCCGGAGGACGGCAGATTATTTCGATCCCGGATTCAAGCGGCTCGTTCTCATCCACCAGGAATATCTGGGCGTCGCCTCCGTTAAAGAGTATCTTAAAATATCCCCGGAATTCTTCGGCTACGCGGGTAAAAGTCTCAAGGAACATCTTTCTGGTCGTCCGGTTGATCTTTAAGATCGCCTCGTGCAGGGCATCCTTGGCCGTTACCAGGTCAGTTTGCTGCTGCGTCAGGAAATCATATCTTTTTTTAAGCTCATCATACTCTTCGATAGCCACCAGATTAACAGTGCCGTAAGAATTCAACTTATCTTTTAACACCTCAACCTGGGTAATTATAGCGTCCAGGTCCGGCGGGACCTCGGCGTTGTCATCAATGGTATCCAGGTCCACTTTATAAGCCTGCAACATCCGTTCTTTTATGCTGGCGTATTTATAATCTAATTCCTGGCTCTGCATCTGCAGGGAATAAAGCTCATCCTTGACTTTTTCCACCCCGGTCTTGGCCTCTTCCAACAGCGCGGTATCATTGTCAAAATTCCTGCGCAGCTGCGCGTCCTGGATATTCAATCCATCAAGGCTGACAATGATCTTCTCTTTCTCTGCCGCGGCGCCGCTGATAGACTTATCAAGCTCTTCGATCTGAGAAGACAGGAATACGGTTTTTTCCTCAAAATCCCTGATATTCTCGCGCGACTCTATCAAGGTATTCCTATCGTGCAGGTAAGTATCCTCAAGCATTTTGCGGGTATCTTCAAGGGCGGCGACCCGCTTGCTCAGGGCTTCCTGTTCCGCCTTTACTTTTGTAAGCAGAACGAGATTTTCTTCCCTTAAGGCGTTAAATGAAGCGATAGACGCCTGTTGGCCGGAAATAAGTTCCTCCTGCTCGCTCAAGCCCCTCTCCGCTCCGGCAAGCTCTTCTTTCAAAGCGGCTTCGAAGGACCTTAAAGACTCCAGCTCTTTTTTCACATCGATCAATTCAATATCCACGATCTCCTTCTCTTCGATTATCTTGGATAATTGCTCGGAAATATTCTTATATTCGGTCTTCTGGTTATTCAGCAGTATTTCCTGCTGACGGAGAAGGTTTTCTTCCTCTTCTATCTTTTTATTAAGCTCACTGAGTTTCTCCTGCTGCGCGGCCCTTTCCTGAGCCTTGACTTCCAGCGCCTGTATCACTTCATTTATCCTGATCTGCAGGTCCTCGGTATTCAACGGCATCGGCTTGGCCTCGCCCAAAAGCTTGAAACTCGCGTTTCTTAGGAATTGCTTATCGGACTCATTAACGATGCCCGTATCATTGACCTTGACTACCAATCCCGACAACTTCTCTTGAGGCTGCCTGTCAAGCAGGATGACCGCGTTCATGGACTCGCTGATATCTTCATATTTAAGGCGCAGCTTATCCAGGAATTCCTTCTGGGATATAAGATTAAGCTTATTCTGCTCAAGTTCCTGGATCTTTTGTTTTAGGGACTCAAAAGCTTCATTCTCCTGACGGCAGATATCCTTGGACACCGAAAGGCTTAAAGACTGTTCGTCAAACTGGGCCTGGATACTGTTTAATTTCTCCTGCGCCGCTTCCATTTCCCCTTGCGCGGACATCTTTTCGCTGATGACTTTTGCCGCTTCTATATCCAGCCTCTTCTCGCGGGCAAGGAAATTCTGCAGTTTAGCGTTAAGGTCCAGGATATTATTCCTGGCAACTGACTGCTTGTTCACAAGATCCAGGATCAAACCCTTACTGCGGGTGATCAGGTCATTCGCGGACCTGATAGACTGGTGTATCCCTTCCTGCTCCTTTTCCTTCTCCGATATCAACGCCTCTTTGGCGTCGGAGACTGTTTTAACCGACTCAAATTCACTGTTTATGGCGCTTAGTTTTTCTTCATCAAGCGAGATCCTCTTCTCCAACTGCGCTATCTGTACGGTCAAGGATTCCTTAAGCGCCGCTAACTCAACGATGCGTTCCTTATTGATCCGGATATGCTGGCTATTCTTATCAGCCAGGCTCTCCAGGTCCGATATCTGTTCTTTTAATTCCGAGATCTTTTTTTCTATGACCTCGACCTCCTGCCTGTCCTGCTGTATGCGGGTCTCTATTTCCTGGATCTTCAGGTAATTAGACTGCTGGGTGCTTTCCAGGGAAGCGATATTATCAAGCATCTTTTGCTTATCCGAAAACGCGGTCTTCTTATGCACGCCGGCCAAAGACACCTCTTTTGCCTTGAGTTCCTCAAAAACCTCTCTATACCTGCGGGCTTTATTGGCCTGGCGCTCCAATGAGCCTATCTGGCGTTTGACCTCGGTGATAATATCGTTAATACGAAGAAGGTTCTGGTCGGTCTCTTCAAGCCTTCTCGACGCTTCCTTCTTCTGGGCCTTGTAGCGGGTGATACCGCTGGCTTCATCAAAAACAACACGCCGCTCTTCCGGGCGGCTGCTGAGTATGAGATCTATTTTCCCCTGCTCGACGAGAGAATAGGCTTCCGCCCCGATACCGGTGCCCATAAAGAGCTCATTGATATCTTTAAGACGGACTAAAGACTTATTCAGAAGGTATTCGCTGTCGCCCGACCTGAATAAACGCCGCGTGACAGTAACCTCGTCCGCGTCAACGGCAAACACTTTGCCTTCGTTGGAAAAAGTCAAAGATACCTCGGCTAATCCTACCGGTTCTTTATTATCGGTGCCGTTAAAAATGACATCTTCCATTTTAGAGCCGCGCAGAGCCTTAACGGACTGCTCTCCCAGGACCCAGCGGATAGAATCAAAAACATTGGATTTACCGCATCCGTTAGGGCCGACTACCGCCGTTATGCCGGGTTCAAAATGCAAAGCAGTCTTATTGGCAAATGATTTAAACCCAACCAGCTCCAGTTTCTTAAAATACATATTTAGCCTCCGCTGTATTTTGTCCGTTCCTCAAGCCACAGGTCTATTTTATCTTTTTTGAAACGCCACTGGCCGACCATCTTAAGCGCCGGTATCTTATTATGCTTAAGCCAGTCGTAGATGGTCCTTTTGGTCACCTTAAGGTAGAGTGACAGGTCATCGATCGTCATCAAAGTATCGCTAACCATCATATCCGCTACTCCCACTGGATATCGTATTCGCAATAGGGGCCGCCATCGCAGGCGCATTTGCCTTCATTGACCCGCACGTTCTTTGCCCCGGACATCTCCAGGATCTTGCCGAAATATCCGGACACCTTCCAGCAAAATGCCTTGTCCGGCTCTTCAAATCCGGTTATCCTGACCTTGACAAACTTGTCTCCCGTCTGTTCTATCTCCAATTCTCCGCTGTCAATGATCGTCCTCCAGGCAATATGCCCTCTCCTGATCACGAAATGCGGGTTTCCTAATTCCAGAAAAACTTTATAAAGCCCGGAAAAAATATCTTCCGCGCTGTATTTGCCGATGTTAAAACAAAGGTTATAATCCCCTTTGCCAAAGATCTTGTCCGCCGCGGCCATAAACGCGGAATACGTTTTAACAGGATACCAATTCATAGGATGAAGCTTGCTCCTTAATATATCCCGGTCCTGCGGTTCAAGAGAATCCACGACTTTGACCAAACCGCCCTCGCCGAAATTATCGCTAATATATTTTACGCCTGAAATCAGGGATACTCCCCGAATATTCGCCATTAATGGCCTCCTCGCCCTTATGGTTAAACTTTGCTTTATCGCAAACTGTGTTATATAACGATAATATAATAGATTAAAATTAAATATTTGTCAAGGAAAATTTTAACATACTCTTACATACGAGTGCATAAAGAATAGTAAGTATGCAAACATATGCATATATATGAAGATTTTACATGTGTAGGAATTTGAGTATGTTGTAGTTATTTTTTGAGGGCTTCGTGGAATTTCTGGGTTAGGGCTGGAACGACTTGAAAGAGATCACCGACGATACCGTAAGTGGCGACCTTAAATATCGGGGCATCGGGGTCTTTATTGATGGCGATGATTATTTTGGACGACTGCATTCCGACCAAATGCTGGATCTGCCCGGATATACCGCAGGCAATATAGATCTTGGGACAGACCGTCTTGCCGGTCTGGCCCACCTGATGCGAATAGGGCATCCACCCGCTGTCAACCGCGGCGCGGGACGCCCCTACCGCCCCGCCTAAAACCTGCGCGAGTTTTTCAAGTATCTTAAAATTCTCGGGACCGCCCATTCCCCTGCCGCCGGAAACAATAATATCGGCTTCGGCAAGATTCACCAGCGATTCGATCTCCTCGACAATATCAACCAGTCTTGTGCGGGAGACCAGGTCTTCGGCCTTAAAATCTTCTTTGATTATCTTGCCTTTTCTATGCTTATCGATGGCGGACTCTTTCATCACCTTATGCCTTACTGTCGCCATCTGAGGCCGGTGGTTAGGAGTGATGATCGTAGCCATGATATTCCCGCCAAAGGCAGGGCGGGTCTGAAGCAGGATCTTTTTTTGGGGGTCGATATCCAGCCCGGTACAATCGGCGGTAAGCCCGGCGTTTATCCGCACAGCCACGCGGGAGATAAGCGAACGGCCGATAGTAGTGGCGCCGCAGAGTACGATCTCAGGCTTGTGTTTCTCTACTAAATGGACAAGTATATTGGTATATACGTCGTCCTGGAAATTAAAAAGCTGCCTGTCGTCGACGAGATATACATTGTCCGCGCCGCGCCAGATAAGTTCCGCCGCCTCCGCGTCCATATTGTGGCCCAAAAGCACGGCGCTCACGTCCGTGCCCAGGAGCTTGGCCAGTTCGCGCGCCTTTCCCAATAACTCAAAAACAACAGACTGGACTTTACCCTGTTTCTGCTCGGCAAAAACCCATATCCCCTTGTAATCACCGACATTTATCTTAGCGGCCGGCCGCACAGGCTTCTCCAGTAATATCGCCTTGAACTTACAGGCAGGAACGCAGGCGCCGCAGAGGTTGCATTTATTAAGGTCGATGACCGCTTTTTTATCCGCGATCTTTATGGCGCCGAAAGGACAGGCTTTCACGCACAAAGAACAGCCGGTACATTTTTCAATTATGATCTGTATAGACATATTGGGTTTAAATGATCTCGCCTTTCAAAGTTTCAGCCAATTTTTCCGCTATTTCTGATGGCTCGCCCTGGAGTATTTGTCCGCCGGCGCGCGGGGGTGGAGTAAAGATCCTGACTACCTGGGTCGGAGAACCTGTCAAGCCTATTTTATCCGGATCCAGCCCTAAGTCTTTTGCGCTCCAATGTATTATCTGCGCCTGCTTGGAACGCATCATACCTTTCAGGGAGGCGATGCGGGGCTCATTTATTTCTTTGACTACCGTAAAAAGTGCCGGTAACGGCGCCTCGATTATATCATAACCTTCTTCGGTCATCCTCTCCACGCGCGCCAGGTTGTCTTTGATCTCTTCTATCTTCTTGACGTAGGTGACTTGAGGTATATCCAGATGCACGGATATGCCCGGCCCTACCTGAGCCGTGTCCCCGTCGGAAGCCTGTTTACCGCACAGGATCAGGTCAAATTTACCCACATTGCGGATGGCCCCGGCCAGGGTATAGCTGGTTGCCCAGGTATCGCTTCCGGCAAAAGCCCGGTCGCTGACTAAAATACCTTCATCGCAGCCGACCGAAATAGCCTCACGCAGCGCGCTTTCCGCCTGGGGCGGACCCATTGTAATAACAGTCACCTTGCCCCCAAAACGCTCTTTGAGCCTCACCCCTTCTTCGATAGCATACGCGTCAAAGGGATTGATTATAGAGATCACCCCTTCGCGGATAAGCGTATTAGTCTGGGGATTTATCCTGACCTCAGTGGTTTCAGGGACCTGTTTTATGCAAACGATTATGTTCATTAATTTTTAAAAATAAGCGAAAACGAATTTCCGGACATTCTCCCGGTCCTTATTTTCAATCGCCACGAACTCAATACCGGCCTCAAAACGCGAGCCTTTAACCTTATCCTTGATCTCAAACCTTCTTACCCAGACGACTTTACCGATAGCACCGACGGCTTTTTTTTGGTTCGGAAGGTGCATGGTCAAATCCAGGATGTCGCCCTTTTTCACGTCATCATACGCGCTGTACAAGATCAGGCATATGCCGCCGGCGCTGATATTCTTGCTTAATGCCAGCCTCTCCGCGGGAGCAAGCTTACGCCTGGCGTAGACCACATCAAAAGCGGAATTCAAACGCACAAATTTACGCCTATCGCGCCACATCTTCATTTTGGGCCTCCTATACGCTCTATCCTCCGCCTGCGGCGTAGGATAAATTCGGCCGGACGACCTATGTGCGCTTCCGCTCCATAAGTCGTGGCCTCATTTACTTGATCGCTTCCCTGATCAATTGCAAAGCAATAATATTACGCTGTATCTGATTGGTCCCTTCATATATCTGCGTTATTTTGGCATCGCGCATATATTTTTCAACGGGGTAATCTTTCATATAACCGTATCCGCCGAATATCTGCACGCAATCCGTGGTAACCTTCATTGCCACATCCGAGGCAAAAAGCTTGGCCATAGCCGACTCTTTACCTACATCTTTGGCTCCGGCGTCGATCATCCGGGCGCAGGAATAAACCAGCCCTCTTGCCGCTTCGACCTCGGTAGCCATATCGGCGAGCATCCACTGTATACCCTGAAAAGAAGAAATAGATTTGCCGAACTGTACCCTCTGCTTGGCATATTTTACCGTCTCGTCCAAAGCCCCCTGCGCGATACCTAACGCCTGAGCCGCTACCCCCGGACGGGATTTATCAAAGGTCTTCATGGTAACTATAAAACCCATGCCCTCTTTCGCCAGAAGGTTTTCTTCCGGGATCTTGCAATCCGTAAAGACCAGCTCGCTGGTCGCGGAAGCGCGAATACCCATTTTATCTTCTTTTTTGCCAAAAGTAAAGCCCGGGGTCCCCTTTTCTACGATAAAAGCCGAAGCGCCTCTGGCGCCCTTATTCTTATCCGTCATGGCTATGACAGTATAAACCTGGGCTTCCCCGCCGTTAGTGATAAAATGCTTGACCCCGTTTAAGATATAATGCTTGCCTTCTTTCCTGGCTGTGGTCTTGATAGCCGAAGCGTCGGAACCCGCTTCAGGTTCAGTTACTGCGAAAGCCGCCACGTACTTACCC
>JAQTUY010000065.1 GCA_028707105.1 Candidatus Omnitrophota bacterium
GAAGAAGTCGTCAGCCGTTGTTTCTCAGGGACCGTATCGCGGATAGGCGGCGCCGGATTTGATATCATTGCCCGCGAGGCAGCTTTGAGGCACGAGGCGGCATATCCCGAAGGCGGGGCGTTGTCTCCTATTCTGGATTCTGGCGGAGTATACCAGTGGAAAAGAGACGGAGAATTCCATCTCTGGAATCCCGAGAGCATTGCCGCGCTGCAGGATTCAGTAAGAAACGGGGATTACCAGAAGTTCAAGGAATTTTCCCGGTTAATAAACGACCAGTCTAAGGACCCTACGACCCTGCGCAGCCTGCTTAAATTTAAAGACGCCGGATCAATACCTATCGAAGAGGTAGAAGCCGTGGAGCAGATCGTCAAGCGTTTTGCTACGGGCGCGATGAGTTTTGGTTCGATCAGCAAGGCAGCGCATGAGACTATCGCCCTGGCGATGAATAAGCTCGGGGCTAGATCCAATACCGGAGAAGGCGGAGAGGACCCCGCGAGGTTCATCCCTTTACTTAACGGGGATTCATTACGCAGCGCTATCAAGCAGGTTGCCTCCGGCCGTTTTGGAGTCACCACCAATTATCTTATCAATGCCGATGAACTGCAGATAAAGATCGCTCAGGGCGCCAAACCCGGAGAGGGAGGGCAATTGCCCGGGCATAAGGTCAGCGTGATCATCGCCCGCACGCGTTACACCACGCCCGGAGTTACCTTGATCTCTCCGCCTCCGCATCATGATATTTATTCGATCGAAGACCTGGCGCAATTGATTTTTGACCTGAAAAATGTCAATCCCCGGGCCAGGATCAGCGTAAAGCTGGTTTCTGAGGCCGGGGTGGGCACAGTTGCTGCCGGAGTCGCGAAAGGGCACGCGGATATGATCCTGATTTCCGGAGGAGATGGCGGGACAGGCGCTTCACCGGCCAGTTCTATCAGGCATGCCGGACTACCCTGGGAATTGGGGCTTTCTGAAACCCATCAGACCCTGGTTTTGAATGACTTAAGGAGCAGGGTCCGTTTACAGACCGACGGCCAGATGCGCACCGGCCGCGATGTGGCTATAGCAGCCATGTTAGGAGCTGAAGAATTCGGATTCTGCACCGCGGTTTTGATCACTTTGGGGTGCGTGATGCTGCGGCATTGCCATCTCAATAATTGTTCACTCGGAGTGGCAACGCAGGATGAGGTTTTGGAAAAAAGGTTCAGCGGAAAGAGCGAATATGTGGTTAATTTCTTCCGCTTTGTCGCGCAGGAACTCCGTGAGATCATGGCCGGCCTTGGAGTGAGGACAATTGATGAACTGGTCGGTAGAGTGGACTTGTTGGAGGTAAATAAAGAGGTCCTTCCCTGGAAGGCTAAGGGGATAGATTTTTCCAGGATCCTCTATAGGCCGCAAGTCAACAAGGATACGGTTACTCATTGCGCTATCCCTCAAGGCCACGGTATAAGCGGGATATTGGATTTAAATTTAATTGCGCTGGCTAAGCCGGCTTTGAAGAATAAGCGATCCTTGAAAGTTGAGCTTCCCATAAGTAATACCGACCGCGCAACCGGAGCTATGTTAAGCGGAGAGGTCTGCAAGATCTACGGTGAAGCGGGCTTGCCCGAGAATACCGTTTATTTTAAATTCAAAGGGGTTGCCGGGCAGAGTTTCGGCGCGTTCCTGGCAAAGGGAATTACCTTTGAGCTTGAAGGCTTGGCCAATGATTATGTAGGTAAAGACATGGCCGGCGGAAAAATTATTGTTTATCCTGATGGGAATGCCGTTTATAAGCCCGAAGATAATATTATTATCGGTAATACCACGTTTTACGGAGCTACCGGCGGAGCAGCTTATATCCGCGGGGTCGCAGGAGAGAGGTTCTGCATCAGGAATTCCGGGCTTTATGCCGTAGTCGAAGGAGTGGGAGACCACGGATGCGAGTATATGACCGGCGGAAGGGTGGTTATTTTGGGCTCAACCGGCAGAAATTTCGCTGCCGGTATGTCCGGAGGTATCGCCTACGTTTACGACGAGAAGGGTGATTTTAAGGATAAATGCAATATGAGCATGGTCCAATTGGAAAAGCCAGCTGAAAGCGATGAAGAGATTATAAAATTGATGCTTACGGATCATTTTAAGCATACGCGCAGCGCTGTTGCTAAGAGGATACTTGATAATTTTGACAGTGAATTGAAGAAATTCGTTAAGGTCATGCCCTTGGAATACAAGCGTATCTTAGAAGAAGCTAAGCTTGAAGAAAAAATGGACCTTGCAGAGGTGTCAGATGGGTGATGTAAAAGGGTTCCTTAAAGTTAAAAGGCAAACGGCAAAATACCGCCCGGTCTGCGAACGCGTGAAAGATTACGGCGAGGTGAATTATTTACGCGAAGAGCCGTCTTCACAGGAGCAGGCGTCGCGTTGTATGGACTGCGCCACGCCTTTTTGCCATTGGGGATGCCCGATCGGAAATTATATTCCGGAGTGGAACGACCTGATGTTCCGCGGCCAGTGGAAGAAGGCGGTCGAGCTTTTAAGCGTTACTAATAATCTTCCGGAGATCACCGGAAGGCTGTGTCCGGCGATATGCGAATTCGCCTGCGTTTTAGGGATTAATGATGACCCCGTTACTATAAGAGAGAATGAACTGGCGGTCATTGAATATGCTTTTAAAGCCGGTTATATCCAGCCTAATCCGCCCAAGACGCGCACCGGAAAACGCGTAGCTGTCGTGGGTTCAGGGCCTGCCGGGCTGGCCTGCGCGGATCAGTTGAACAAGACAGGGCATAATGTCGTATTATTCGAGAAAGATGATAAGATCGGCGGGATACTGCGTTACGGGATCCCGGATTTTAAATTAGATAAGTCCCTTATCGACAGGCGCGTGGATATCTTAAGAAAAGAAGGTATAGAATTTAAGACTGGATTTAACGTGGGAGTGGATATTTCCGCGGAGGAATTACAAAAACAATTCGACGCCGTTAGCTTGACCGGCGGCTGTAGTGTGGCGCGTGACCTGAAGATAAAGGGGAGAGAGTTAAAGGGTATTTATTTCGCGATGGATTATTTAATACAGTCTAATAAAAGAGTTTCCGGGGAGAAGCTCCCTGCCGATAAGCTTATTGATGTTAAGGATAAGATAGTGGTAGTTATTGGCGGCGGGGATACCGGAGCGGATTGCGTCGGCACAGCTCACCGGCAGGGAGCTGGCTGCGTGGTCCAGATAGAGCTTCTGCCTCAGCCTCCGGAATGCCGCAGTGAAGCCCAGCCCTGGCCGCGTTATCCGATGATCCTGAAGACCTCCAGCAGCCATCAGGAAGGCGGAAAGCGCGAATGGTCGGTTTTGACCAAGGAGTTCATCGGGGAGAACGGGCAAGTCAAAAAATTATCCTGCATAAGGGTAGAATTTGTTAAAGATGAGAAAGGCTGTCCGGTGATGAAGGAAGTTCCCGGCACGGAGTTCAAGATCGAAGCAGACCTGGTCATTCTGGCATTGGGTTTTATCCAGCCGCAAAAGTTTGGATTGCTTGAGAAGTTAGGAGTTGAACTTGATAGCCGCGGCAATGTCAAAACAGATGAGAATTACATGTCTTCTTTAAAAGGAGTTTTTTCGGCCGGGGATATGCGCCGCGGGCAATCCCTGATCGTCTGGGCGATTTCCGAGGGCCGCCGCGCCGCGCACTACATCGATAAATACCTCATGGGTAAAACCAACCTGCCGATTATGTAAAATGGGGTCAGACCCCGTTTTCCCTTGACCCTCCCCGCATTTGGTTTATAATATTAATTTATGCCGGGCCAAACCATAGCCAATCGCTATAAGCTAAGCGAAGAGCTCGTATCTGATTATCTGGGCGTACTTTATAAAGCCCAGGACCTCCACGATAACAAACCCGTTCTCGTCAGCCTCTTATCTGAAAAATCCCTCTCCAGGCCGCTAGAGGTGCTTCTCCGTTTTAAGAGGTCTGCTGAACAAGTATCTAAGCTTAACCATCCGAACCTGCTTAAGACCATATCTGTAGGCGAATTTGATAGTAAGACTTACCTGGTTCACGAAAACTTTGACTCTCAAGTTCTCTCGAGCTATTTAAATCAGCCTCAGAACCTGAGCCAGCCCTGGGATATAGACAAAGCAGTCGAATTGATCTTTCAGATTTCTTCGGCATTGTCTGTTGCGCATGAACAGAACATCCTACATCAATCCATTCAGCCGGCTAACATCCTGATAAGCCAAGCTCAGCCTCAAAGCGCTAAACTTTTTAACTTTGGCTTCTCTATACTTAAAGACATCAGCAAGATCACCGAAAAAGAAGATATCATCTCAACCTTTGGCTATTTATCTCCCGAATCCTCTGGGATTTTAAGAAAACCCATAGACGCAAGGTCAGATATTTACTCTCTTGGCATCTTATTCTATCAACTCTTAACCGGCAGGTCACCCTACATAGCCGATGATATCTCAAGCTTGATTCATCAGCATATTGCCATTAAGCCGACTCCACCTTCCCGACTCAATAATCAGATACCACCGGTTTTAGATAACATAATCCTTCGTCTGATAGCAAAGGAGCCTACGGAAAGGTACCAATCTCTTCAGGGCTTGGTCCATGATTTTAAAGAATATCAAAGACAACGAAAAGAAGGCAAGGTCCTGATCGATTTCGAAATAGCCCGTTCAGACAGGCTGGCTCAGCTATCTTTTTCAACCAAGCTCATCGGCAGGGACAAGGAGCTGAGCCAGCTGAATGAACTTCTTAACAAAACCAAGCAAGGCCAGGGCAGCCTGGCTCTTGTCTTTGGCGAACCAGGTATCGGTAAATCAAGATTAGTAGATGAGCTTCGCGGTTCTATTCACTCCCTGAACGGGCTCTTCTGCGGCGGAAAATGCTACCAGTATGAATTTAGGACTCCCTATAAGGTTTTTGCCGAAGCTATCGATGCTTATATCGAAAAGATTAAACGCCTTTCCCAAAAAGAACAAGAAATGTATATCAAGCGCATCAAAGAAACCCTTGGTGAGCTGGGAGGAGAGGTTGTTAAGATCTCGCCTTCCTTGACTGACCTCATCGGTACCCCGCCTAAGCTCATTGAGTTAGAGCCGGAAAAAGAGAAGATCCGTTTCCTCATCACCGTAACCAACTTTCTGATTTGTCTATCAACTGTCGAATCGCCCTTGCTTATGTTCCTAGATGACCTGCAGTGGGTCGATGACGGTACTCTTGAGTTTCTGGAGCGCTTTGCCGAGAAGTTACAAAACACCTCAACCCTGCTTATCGTCAGCTACCGTGATACCGAGGTAGATCAAGCTCATCCATTGGCCCAACTCATCGAAAAGCTCAAAGAACAAAATATCCCCTTATCTGAGATACCTGTTAAATTCTTCACTCTTGCTGAAACCTCCCAGATGGTCTCTCAGATCATTATGGAGAAAGAAGATTCTGTTTTGCCCCTTACCAATGAATTGCAGGAGAGAGCTAAGGGTAATCCGTTCTTTACCCTTGAACTCTTACATTCGCTTGTAGATTCTCAAGTAATTCATTTAAAGGAAGACCATTACGTATATAATCTGGATAAACTGAAAGATGTGAATTTGCCCACAACCATAGTCGAGGCAGTCTTAAGCCGCATGAAAGACTTATCCGCGGATACGCTGAAAATACTTTCTTACGCCTCGGTTATGGGGAAAGAGATAGATTTTAAGCTTTTGATAGAACTGACCAATACTACTTCCGAACAGATCCTTTCATCCATTGAAAAAGGCATACAAGGCCAGGTTTTATACCGTGATTTAACCGGGAAGGAAAACGTCTTCTTTATGCATGATAGGATCAGGGAAGCTTTTTACAGGAGAGTCTCGGAAGGGGAACGTATTCCCCTGCATAAACATATTGCTGAAATTATAGAAGAGCAAAATAAGGATAATATCGGGCCTGTCTTGTACGATCTTGCTTATCATTTTACTCAAGCTAAATTAGAAGATAAGGCTCTGCAATATTCTATGCCTGCGGCTGACAAAGCAAAATCTTCCTACGCAAACAATTTAGCTATTGACTTATATAATGCTGTTAAGGTCATATTAGAAAGCCAGAATAAGATTAAATCAGGACAATATGTCGAAGTCTTAGAAAATCTGGGGGATGCGTATAGATTGGCCGGCAAGTTCGAAGAATCGATAGCTGTTCTTAAAACGTGCGAGTCATTAATACCGGCCCAAGATAAGGTTCATAAAGCTCAAGTCCTTTCTAGGATTGGAGATACATTATTTGATAAGGGGGAGCGCGATGAGAGCGTCAGGACGCTGGAGAATGCGCTGCGCATATTGAGTATTAGATTCTTTACGAGCAGTTTTGGTGTGATTATAGGTATATTAAAAGAATTTATTCGACAGATGTTGCATACATCGTTTTCAAAGGTCTTTGTGAGCAATACATATAAAGCGTCCGTAAAAGACCTGATAGTGGTAAGAATATGTAACAGATTGGCGCATATTTTTTACCATTCCAATATGAACAAGACGCTGTATTTCGTTTTTAAAACTTTAAACCTATCTGAAAAAATCGGCCCCTGTTCGGAATTAGCGTACAATTACATAGGTATAGGTAATGTGTGGATAGCTGTTCCCTGGGTTTCGCGAGCTTTTAGAGACCAGCTCAAAGGCTTAAAAATGGCCCAACAGTTAGGTGACAGGATAAAAGAGGGGTGCGGTTATGCTTATTTATGTTACGTATGTTATGGAGCTAATGAAATCAAGAGGGGGATTGAATACGGAGAGAAATCTATTAATTTACTGAAAAAATTAGGCGAATACTGGGATTTAGGGGTAGCGTATGATTTTACTGTTACAGGATATACTCTTTCCGGCCAGCTAAAAAGAAGTGCTGACATGGCGGAAGAATTTGTTACGATTATGAAAATGGCCGGGTCACTGGCTCCATTAGGCTGGGCATACGGTTGGAAAAGCAGAGTACATTCTTTGATAGGCGATGTAGATACGGTAATGATAGATGAAACCAAGAAGGCGCGGGAGCTCGCTAAAATCACAAGTGAAAAAACGAACATGGTTTGGGCGCCAGCAATGTTAAGCCTGGCATATTTAAGAACAAATAACTATGATGAGGCTATCTTAGCTATAGAAGAGGCAGCAAAATTATTCCCTACTCATTATAATAAATGTTGTTGGTCCTTGGAGCTTTTCCCTATCGGCGCTCAAACTTATCTTGATGCCGTAGTAATGAATAATCCTTCGTCTGAACATAAGAAACACCTGCTAAAACGTGCTAAATGGTTCTGTAATAATGCAAAGTTGTGGTCATTTCTTTATAAATATTTCCTCGGCTGGTCTTACCAGGTCAACGGCACCTACCTCTGGCTGACCGGCAAGAAGAAAAAAGCGGTTAAAACCTGGGAGAAAGGTCTCAAGTTTTTACGTGAGAAGACCGAAGACAAGTACCGTATCGCCTACATCCTCCTGGAGGAAGCTAAGTTCCTGCTTCAAGATAACCCCCAGGACAAAAAAGCCCTGGGCAACCTCCTGGAAGCCAAAGAGCTCTTTAGCTCTATGGGCTGTCAGCTGGACTTAAAGACCTGCAATGACCTGCTCTCCAAGATCATGCCTTCATCTGAAGGATTAGAGGGAAGGGAAGCCCTGACTCAAAGGCGCCACCTGGAGAGCCTGCTCTCAACCACCCGGGCCATCGGCTCAGTCTTTGACCTAGATGAGCTCTTAAACAAGATCATGGACTATGCTATCCAAGTAACCGGAGCAGAGCGAGGCTTCTTGCTTCTGTATGATGATAAAACAGGACAATTGACTTTGAAGCTTAGCCACGGAGCAGAAGGAGCTTTTTCATTCGAATCCTACAAGATCAGCCTTGAACTGATCAAAGAGTCTGAAAAAGCTAAAGACACCCTGATCGCCTCATCTGAACAGGCTTCCATACCCAAAATAGCCAATGAGCTGAAGAGCTACAATGTAAAACAAGCCCTCTCCGCCTATCTAACCAGTAGGGATAAGCCTATCGGTATCCTCTACCTGGATAACCAGCTCTCCTCAGGCACCTTCGGCAAGCAGGAGCTGGAGCTGATGCAGTCCTTTGCCGTCCAGGCCTCAGTATCCCTGGAGAACGCCCATCTGGTCTCCGACCTCCTGGATCAGGCTAGACTCAGGCAGGAGCTGGAACTTGGCAGGGAGATCCAGATGGACCTTCTGCCTAAAGTTACTCCTACCATCCCCGGCCTTAAGCTAAGCGGCCTTATGCTCCCGGCTAAGGAGATAGGAGGGGACTACTATGACTTCCTGGTGCACAAATCCCAGCCTGCTCAAGGAACAGACTCCTCTACTGCAGAGCGCCTCTCGGTAGTCATCGGTGACGTCTCCGGCAAAGGTGTAGCCGCAGGCCTGCTCATGGCCATGGTCAAGACCTGCCTCTATGCCCTGAACAAACAGCCGATCACCCCTAAAGCCATACTCTTATCCACTAACC
>JAQTUY010000066.1 GCA_028707105.1 Candidatus Omnitrophota bacterium
TGGAGATCTTGATCTTATTCCTGCGCTGGAACTTTTCGTTATTTAACTCCCGGACTGCTTCGGCGGCCATGCGGTAAAGGCTCAGGTAATCTTTTTTATCCCCGAGAAAAAAATTATCGGTATCGGGGGAATCCCAGACTTCATACCAGATGTTATATTTTTTCTGGCAGCTCAAATAGCGCATCGTCCTTTTAACCATCTGCTTCCACTGCTTGATATTCAGGGGCGGGCTTCTCTTATCCAGGACATCCCCTTTGCCCGGCGGAGTCCCGAAAAGGCTTAAGACAACTGTGCCGCCTCCGTCGGAGATCCTTTTAATGATGCTCTCGTAATTGGCAAGCAGCTTTTTGTGCAGCTCGGGGTCGGAACGCTCCTGCTCGATCTCCCACAGGTTCCAATGCAGACGGTACATCCCTTTAAAGCCTATCTGGGCCGCCCAGGTTTCAATAGCCTCGGGCGAGGCGATATGATAAGGCCAGGCCGGGTCTTTATGAAAACCGCGGCCGCTCAAGTTTATGTTAGGCGAATATATTTTAGGCAGGGGCACGGTTTTGGAGTTAACGTCCAGGTTCATTTCAATGGCCGCCGGCGCGCCGGGAGTTACAGGTTTAGGGGCAGCAGCGGTATCCTGGGCGCAGGAAGAATAAACCCAGAACCCGAATATCAAAACGCAAAACGCCGATCCAAAAGCTAAAGAATTAAAACGCTTTCCGGCTTTTAAACTGCAATTTCGATCTTTGGTCTTTGATCTTCGCATTTTTAAACTTTCTTCTGCACTCTTAGGATTGCCTTGGCCTTGCCGGTCACTTCATCGATCTCCACGACAACCCCCTGCAATTGTATGTTATCGGAAGCTATCTCAAAGCGGGTAGGCATCTGGGTGATGAAACGCTCCAGGACATCCTCCACTTTTCTGCCGATGACCGAATCTACCGGCCCGGTCATCCCTACATCCGTTATGTAAGCGCAGCCCCGCGGCAGGATCTTTTCATCGGCGGTCTGCACGTGAGTATGCGTGCCGAGCACCGCGCTGGCTAAACCGTCGAGATACCAGCCAAGGGCTACTTTCTCGGATGTGGCCTCGGCATGAATGTCGACTATGATCACCTTGGTTTCTTTTGATAATTTATCGTACTCGCTCCTGGCCGTCTTAAAAGGGCACTCCGGAAAAGGCCCCATGAATACCCGCCCCAGGATACTTATCACGCCTATCTTGGCGCCGCTTGCGGTCTCATATACCGCGCCTCCGACTCCGACGCAGGGAGAGGGGAAATTAGCCGGCCTCAATATGTGCCTCTCTTGAGCGATTATCTCGAATATCTCTTTTTTCTTCCAGATATGGTCCCCGGCCGTGATCACATCCACGCCCAGGCTGAACAGGTCGCGGGCGATCTTGGGCGTGATCCCGGAACCGCCTGCCGCGTTTTCGGCGTTGGCGATGACAAAGTCCAGGCTGTGCTCTTTTTTAAGGCCGGGAAGCAGTTTCTCGATAGCGTCCCTGCCGGGTGAACCGACTATGTCGCCGATAAATAATATTTTCATTTCGCGTACTCGATCGCCCTGGTTTCCCTGATAACAGTGACCTTGATCTGTCCGGGATATTCCATGCCTTCCTCGATCTTCTTGCGGATATCGCGCGACATTGCTACCGCGTCGGCATCGCTTATTTTTCCGGGTTCGACGATCACGCGGATCTCCCTGCCAGCCTGGATAGCGTAAGATTTCTCCACGCCTTTAAACAGGTTGGCGATAGACTCCAGTTTCTCCAACCGCTTAATATAAGTCTCCAGAGTTTCACGCCGTGCTCCCGGGCGGGCGGCGCTGATAGCGTCAGCCGCTACCGCCATTACCGCGAACAGGGTCTTTGCTTCCTGTTCCTCATGGTGGGCTTCAATGGCGTGGATCACCTCTTGAGACTCTCCGAATTTCTTAGCCAGGTCCGCGCCGATCTTGGCGTGGGTCCCCTCTATCTGATGGTCGACCGCTTTACCGATATCGTGCAGTAGGCCTACCCTTCGCGCGACCCTTAAGTCCAGGCCCATTTCCGAGGCCATCACTCCTAAAAGAAAAGCTACTTCCTTGGAGTGCTGCAGGGCGTTCTGCCCGAAACTGGAACGGTATTTTAAACGGCCGATCAATTTGACCAATTCAGGGTGTAAGCCCGTCACGCCGACTTCAAATACGGCGCGTTCGCCCTCTTCTTTGATCTTTTCCTCCATCTCCTTCTTAGTCTTCTCAACGACCTCTTCGATCCTTCCCGGATGTATCCTTCCGTCAGAGATCAATCTTTCCAGGGAAAGGCGGGCGATCTCCCTTCTTACGGTATCAAAAGCCGAGAGGGTGACTGCCTCGGGGGTATCATCGATGATCACGTCAACGCCGGTGGCCATTTCCAGGGCGCGAATATTCCTTCCTTCCCTTCCGATGACACGGCCCTTCATCTCATCATTAGGCAAAGTCACTACGCTCACCGTAGATTCCACGGCGTGCTCGGCGGCGCATCTCTGGATAGCCAGGCTGATTATCTCCCTGGCCTTTTTATCCGCCGTCGTTTTTATCTCATCCTCTTCCCTTTTGATCAACACTGCCTTTTCGTTATTCAACTCCTCGCTGATACGCGCCAAGAGTATCTGTTTTGCCTCTTCAGAGGAAAGAGAAGATATCTTTTCCAGGCGCATCTTCTCTTCACTGATAAGATTGGTCAGTTGGCCTTCCTTGACTTTAAGGGCGTCTTCCTGGGCCTTCACGCCGTCGGCTTTCTGCCCCAATTCTTTTTCTTTCTTTTCCAGTAACGTTACGCGGCGGTCAAGGTTCTCCTCCTTGACGTTCAGCCTTCTTTCCGCCTCCTGAAGCTCCTGGCGGCGCTCCTTGGTTTGCTGGTCAAACTCCTGGCGCATGCGATAAAGAAGGTCTTTAGCCTCCAGTTCCGCTTCGCGGCGGCGGTCCTGAGCGGTCTTAGCGGCGTCATCAAGGATGACCTTGGCTTTGGCTTCCGCGTCCTGGACCTTTTTCTCCGCGACTACTTTTCTAAAGAAATAACCCGCGTAAATCGATATTAGCGCTATGACTACAAACAAGATCGCATAAAGCAACATTTATATCAACCTCCTTTTGCCTACAAAGGCACACTTGCGCAACACTCCGCCACGAGGCGGACACCAACACAATACCGATAGGTGTTGGGTGTTACGCCACGAGGCGGACACCAACACAATACCGATAGGTGTTGGGTGTTACGCCACGAGGCGGACACTAGCCCAAACCTATTTGGGCTAGGTGTCGATTAGCGTGGAGTGTGCCATACCAAACTATTTTGGAGCTATTATTAAAAATAATGAACCGGGTGAAGCAATTATTAAGCGCAGATCACCCTATTGACAGGTTGGTCAATGCAGGAAACGGGAATTGAAGGCAAAATCTGGAAATCGTAAGCCAGGCCGATGCGGGGGATGTCAGGGGGCAGAAGCCTCAAAAAACGGTCATAGTAGCCCTTACCCCTGCCCAAACGGTTGCCTTTTTTATCAAAGGCAACCCCGGGGACAACCACAAGGTCTATTTTATTAAGAGCGACGGACTTTTTTACCCGCGGCTCCAATATACCATATAACCCCTTACTCAGAGTCATGCTAGACTCCAGGATGCACGGGGCAATCATACAGGTCCTGGCATTACAAACCGGCAATGCTATAATTTTCCCTAATTTTTGCGCTTTTTTTATCATTCCCTCTGTATTAACCTCACCGTCAAAAGAGACATAAAGCATCACTATCTTCGCTTTTTTAAACACCTTTGATCTGAACAGCTTCTGTTCTATGTTTTGGCTCTTTGTGTTTCGGGTTTCCTCCTTTTGTCTTTTTAATCTTAAAAGGATTTTACTACGTATTTCCCTCTTTGTCAATGATACTAAGTTGTTCATTTTAGCGCGCATCGTGTTCGTGGATATCGCCTTTTGGCTCTCCCGCCGGGCCATGTTCGTGTGCGGGCGGGATTTCGCCCTCGCTTTTGTCCGCTTGGCTCAAAAACCCGCTGGGGTCTTTGCCGATCTTACGATAGTAGTCCGCCAGGGCCGCCCTTAAAGCCTGTTCGGCCAGGACCGAACAATGCAGCTTCACGGCAGGAAGCCCTCCCAGCGCCTGTGCGACCGCCTTATTGGAGATTGCCAGGGCTTCATCAATGCTCTTGCCCTTGACCATTTCCGTAGCCATGGAACTCGTGGCGATAGCGGCGCCGCAGCCGAAGGTCTTAAACTTAGCATCCACTATAATGTTGTTTTCCACCTTGATATACATCCTCATTACGTCCCCGCAAATAGGATTACCCACATTGCCTATGCCGCTAGCGTCGGGGATCTCTCCCACATTGCGGGGGTGCGAAAAATGGTCAATTACTGTATCGCTGTATGGTTGTTCACTCATTTCCTGGCCTGTCCTGCGCTATCCGTCATTGTTAAATTACGCGGCTTATTCGCCTTATTAAAGTCTTTCGGTTCTCTTATCTTCCTTAGGTCCTCCAACTTGTTCCTTTTTTCCAGTTCTTTGTAGATGAGCACCCAGGCGCAATCCTTATCTTGATCCGTCTCGCATTTACCCTTGTTCATCCCGCCGCAGGGGCCGTTCAGCAGCCCCTTAGGACAAAGCGTGATCGGGCATACCCCGGCGGTTGAATCCAGCACGCATTCCCCGCACATCGAGCATTTTTCGTGAAAGTTCCCCGCGGCGTCAACAACCGCGCCAAATAAGGTGTCGCATCCGGGGTTGACGGTAAGGCAAAGCCTGTCGTTGTCCTTGACCGACTGCACCCCCAGGCCGCAAGCCAGAACCAGTATCGCCTGCGACTGGCGCAGAAGCGGCATGTTCTTGGCGAATTCCGATTTAACCTGGGCGGCAATGCAAGGGGCCGAGGGAATGCAATAACCGGTCACGGTCTTGCCGTTGCTTTCCAGGTCGGCTTTCATTTTCTTGACTTCCGCTTCCCCGCCGCTCTTACAGACTGTGGCGCATTCACCGCAGCCGACGATAAACACCTTATCATATCCTGCGAGAGCCCCTAAAATATCTTTAAGTTGTTTCTGCCTGCTTATTATCATCTTGCGCCTTCTTTAAGCCAGCCATTCTTTGCTTGATCTTAGCCTCATATCCGATATCCGTAGGCTCGTAATATTTTACCTTCTTGCGGGTATACTTCTGTTCCACGTAGTGGCCTTCGTAATCGTGGGCGTATTTATAGCCCTTGCCGTGCCCTAAAGCTTCAGCCCCCTTATACGAAGTGCTTTTAAGATGGTCGGGGACTTCCTGGACCCTCTTCTCCCGGATATCGCTGCTGGCCTTTTCGATGGCCAGGTACGCCGCGTTGGATTTAGGGGCACAGGCAACATAAATAGCCGCCTGCGCTAAAGGTATTCTGGCTTCAGGCATCCCCACGAATTCGGCGATCTGCATGGCCGCGTTTGCCAGCACCGCTGCCAGAGGATCGGCGTTGCCGACATCCTCAGAGGCGCAAATACAAATGCGGCGGGCGATAAAACGCACGTCTTCTCCGCTGTCTAACATCCGGGCCATCCAGTAAACGGCAGCGTCGGGGTCGGAGCCGCGCATGGACTTGATGAACGCCGAAATAGTATCATAATGGGCGTCTTCATCCTTATCGTAAAGAAGCGCTTTTTTCTGGATGGACTCGGCAACAACTTCTAACGTCAGGTCAATAGCGCCGTCTTTGGATCTCGGGGTGGTCAGAACGCCGGTTTCAAGGGCGTTGAGAGCCCTGCGTCCGTCGCCTTCACAAACCTTAGCCAAAAAACCCAAGGCCTTTTTGTCGGCCCGTATTTTAAGACTGCCCAACCCCCGTATTTTATCCTTGAGGGCTAAAGATAGTATACTCAAAATATCTTTTTGCGTCAAAGACTTTAACTCGAAAACGAGGGAGCGCGAAAGCAAAGGCGGGATAATATAGAAAAAAGGATTATGGATAGTGGCGCCGATAAGGACAGGGTTGCCCTCTTCAATATCGGGCATCAGCACATCCTGCTGGGCCTTATTAAAACGGTGTATTTCGTCGATAAAAAGGATGGTTTTTACGCCGGTGTTGGCTTTCCTGGTCTTGGCCGCGGTGATCACCTTGCGCAGTTCCTCTACGTTGGAGGTAGTGGCGTTGATGGCGGAATAATTCGCCTTGGTTACGTTGGCGATACACCACGCCAGGGAGGTCTTGCCTGTTCCGGGAGGACCGTATAGGATGATAGAGCTGATGCGGTCTGCTTCAATGGCGCGGCGCAGGAGCTTTCCTTCGGCTAAAATATGCTCCTGGCCCACAAATTCATCCAATGTCCGCGGCCGCATCCGTACCGCCAGGGGCAGGTCTTTAGCTAGAGGTTGATTCTCTGCTTTAAATAGGTCGGAGGGGTTGGACATAGGTTACCTTATCCCGTCCACTATAGCCCTTCGCACATTTGTAAAGAAACTTGAATGTGCGAGGGGACGGGATTTTTTCGTAAACACTTCGGCGAATTCTCATACCATCCCGCACATAGTGAGGAAAACTGGGGTGCGGGATTATTTCGGCCATACAACTTACGTCGCTTCGCTTCCGTAAGTTGTGGCCTCAATAAAAAATCCCCGCGCTGTGCCGTCAGATAAGACTGGTTGAACCGTAATTTCAGGTGGGTGCCGCCCTTGGACACCGAAGCGTCCGAAGGAGTGTGGGCTCCCATTATATCGGTGTTGGCTCACCAATCTTTTGTATCCGACGAGCACGGCAGGGACTATTCTAAAGAACATTTATCTTTCGTATTTTAAGTATAGCATAGCAAGAAATGCAAGTCAACCGCGCTTATCTGGTCTTTGCTCCGAACTTTTCCGTCAGGGCCGAAAGTACGCTGGTGTGCACCGGGTTGACCTCGTTCTCGGTCAGAGTGCGTTCATCGAGGCGGTAAAGGCAGGATACGGTAAGAGCTCTGAAGCCCGCGGGGATCTGCTTGCCTTTATAATAATCGGTGACTTTGATCTCTTTCAAGAGAGGCTGGCCCTGCTGCGCAAGCGCCCGCAGAACATCCTCAATTTTTAGGCCCTCACCGATAACAAAGCTAATATCCCTGGATATGGCGGGGTATACCGCGAGGCTGGCGAACCGTTTCTTACGGTTAATGCCGCTTAACACCCTGCCTAAATAAAGCTCTGCCGTAAAAACGCCCTTGTTCTTGATATCTAGCCCCTCTAAGATACTACCGGAAACCTGACGTATCGTGCCTATCCTGTCCTGACCCAGGAATATCCCGGCTTCCCCGGTTATTCCCGCGGGGATCTCAAACCTGTATCCCTGCACTCCCAGCCTTTCAAAAAGCACTTCCAGGACGCCTTTTAAATGCAAAAGGCTGGCCTCATCTTTTATCAGACCCTGCTCAAGCAATAACGGCTTCATCCCGCATAAAACGATGCCCAGGACATCTTCTTCGCGATGATTGTCCCCGGAGATAAAAAAGGATTTGCTCACTTCAAAAAGATTGACGTAACCCTGCTTCTGGTTCAGGTTGTGCGCCACGCATCTTAACAGGCTGGGAATGAGTGTGGGACGAAGTATCTCCTGCTCTTTGCTCAAAGGGTTCAAGACCGCGATAGGCTGGGCCGCGTCAAACCCTTTTAAAAAATCCCTGTCGATCAGGCTATTAGTGATCGCTTCGTTCAATCCCGCGCCGACGAGAATATTCTTGATCAGGGAAATGGCGCCGCGTTTATCAAACGTGCTTACCGTCGCGGATACTTTGGGCGCGCTTACCGGCATACGCTCGAAACCATAAATACGGGCGATCTCCTCCACCAGGTCTATCTCGGAATTGACATCCGGACGGTGAGAAGGAACCGACACCCTGATCATATTCTTGCCCTTAGGCCTAAGGCCAAATCCCAGGGCCGCCAGGATCTTTTTTATCTTAGCTGTTTCTATCGAAGCTCCCAGTATCTTACAGGCCCTCGATACATCCAGCTCGACCTCGGCCTTTTTGGCCTTAGGCGGCGTGGATGTCTTGGCCAGGACGCATTTGGCGCCCGCGCTTTGCGCTAAATCCACTACCTTCCAGGAGGCAGGCTCGACAACGCTTAAATCTACGCCTCTTTCAAAACGGTAGGAAGAATCGCTTTGCAGGCCAAGGATCCTGCGGCCATGGCGGATGACCAGCGGGTCGAATATCGCGGCTTCAAGCAGGATATTTTTGGTGTTTTCATTTACTTCGGTATCCTTTCCGCCCATCACCCCTGCGACCGCGACCGGGCCGCGCGCGTCGGCGATGACCAGGACTTCATTGTTCAACTTGTACTCTTCGCCGTTAATAGCGGTTATCTTTTCGTTATTCCCGGCGCGGCGGATAAATATGGTATCACCCTTTAATTTATCCAGGTCAAAAGCATGCAGCGGCTCGCCATAGGTAA
>JAQTUY010000067.1 GCA_028707105.1 Candidatus Omnitrophota bacterium
ATGGCCGGCCTGATCATGATCGGGCTTGCCCGTTGTATCGCGATGGTCATTGTCTGGAATGAGCTTGCCAAGGGGGATACCGAGTATTGCGCCGGGCTTGTGGCTTTTAACTCAGTGTTCCAGGTTATATTCTTTTCGGCCTATGCCTGGTTTTTTATAACCGTGCTGCCGCCATATTTTGGATTGAAAGGTACCGCGGTAAATATCAGCATCGCCCAGATCGCAAACAGCGTTTTTATTTATCTCGGTATTCCATTCCTGGCGGGGATTATTACGCGGATCACGTTGATAAGATTAAAAAGTAAGAAATGGTATGAAGAGAAATTCATGCCTAAGATCAGCCCGATCACCCTGGTATCTTTATTGTTTACCATTATCGTTATGTTTTCGCTTAAAGGAGAATATATTGTAAAAATTCCCATGGATGTGATAAGGATCGCTGTGCCGCTTTTAATTTATTTCGTGCTGATGTTTTTGGTGTCTTTCTATATGGGCAGGAGGGTAAAGGCGGGATACGCGAAAACAGCGACTTTATCATTTACCGCGGCGAGTAATAATTTTGAGTTAGCGATAGCGGTTGCAATATCGGTTTTCGGGATTAACTCGGGAGCGGCATTTGCGGCAGTCATCGGCCCTCTGGTGGAGGTGCCGGTACTGATCATGCTTGTCAATGTAGCGTTGAGATTAAAGGGGAGGTTATTTAGCACGTAGCCGGGCCATAGTTTTTTCGCTCGATCCCGCAACAGACCATTGCGGGATTTTTTTTGTTGACAAACGGCCAAGATGTGTTAAATTATTATTGAGTGAGTGCTCACTCAATAATGGAGGATAGATGAAGGCCGCAGAACAGATAGATATGCGCGAGAGGATAATTGACGCCGCCATTTCGGTTGCCGCGCATTCGGGGTTTACCGGGGCGACTACCCAGGAAATGGCTAAGAAGGCTCATTGTTCCGAGGGGATCATCTATCACTATTTTAAGAGTAAGGATGAGCTCTTCCTGGAAGTAATAAGAGAGAATGCCGAGGCTTTCCTGGGTCAGATGCGCGGGCGCGTGGAGCGCGCGGGCTCGGCAAGGGAGAAGCTGGAAACGATCATCGACTTTCATTTTCAGTATTTTACCGGGAAATCCCATATTTTCCAGATCCTTTTCGGGAAAACCGGGGACGCCATTGTCCCGTTCCCGTATCTCCTGAAAGTTTTTATCCTGCCTTATCAGAATCTTATTGAAGGCGTGATCCGGGAGGGGATAGGATCCGGCGCGTTCCAGAAGGCCAACCCTTCAGTGGTCTCAGCCAGCATTATCGGGACGATGCAATTCAATATTATCAAGATACATTTCGGGGTTAACGAGGCCGTTCTGGATGAAGTAAGGTCCGCCGTGAAACATTTCATTTTTAAGGCTCTCAAGGCGGTCGCATTGCTGTTTTTCTCTTTTTCGATTGTTTCATCCGGATCTTGCGAACCGGTTCAGTCCGCTTCCGGCCATTCATTGAGCCTGGATGAGGCGGTCTATCTGGCATTTAACAATAACAAGAATATCCAGATGCAGGAGAGAGAGGTCGCCGTGGCCAAAGCCGGGATATCCGACGCTCGCAGCCGCTTCCTGCCTACGGTCGGGGTATCAAGCGCGTATACCCACAATGGCTCGGTCCTGCAAATCCCCTCAATATCTTCTCCTTTCCTGCCGAGCACGACCTATAAAAAAGATATCGGTATTTTTACCGGGCATACCAACGATTTTCAGTTCGGCACATCCGTCCACCAGCCGATATATAACGGCGGGGCCGATATCGCCAATTTCAAGCGATCTGAAGTAGAGTTAAAAGTCCAGGAAGAGAGCTTGCTGGCGGTAAAGCTGGATGTCGAATTTGAAGCCAGGAGGCTTTATTACGGCCTGCTTCTTGCTTATGAGACCGAGCGTATCACGCAGGAACTGGTAGGACAGGCGCGGTCCCATTATGAAGACGTGAAGAATAAGTTCGACCAGGGTACTTCTTCAAGGTTTGACGTTTTGCAATCAAAGGTCCAGGTTTCCAGGCTGATGCCTGAATTGGTAAGGGCCCAGAACGCGATAGAGCTGATAACGGCAGACCTTAAAAAGTTGCTTGGTTTGAAGATGCGCGATCCCGTGAAATTAGAAGGTAGGCTTGAATATTCCGCGCTGGAAATAAAAGAAGATGAATTTTTAAAAGCCGCGTATTTGAATAAGCCGGAGATGGTTTTGACGGCCCTGGGCATAGATATAAGCAAATGGTCCATCCAGATGGCTAAGGCAGGCAACAGGCTCCAGGTAAGCGCGGACGCGGGATATTCTTACCGGTCGAACAGGCCCGGAGATATGTTTAATACCCGCCACAACAATTGGGACGCGGGGATCACGGTGAGCCTGCCGGTATTTGACGGTTATTCTACCAAAGCTAAAGTTGACCAGGCCAGGGCGCGTTATGAACAGGCTGTTTTAGCGAAAGAAGACCTTGGTGAGCAGATAGCGGTGGATATCAGGAAGGCCTGCCTTGATTTGAAACAGGCGCAGGCGATCATTGAATCGCAAAAAGATAATATTGAGGAAGCGCGGGAAGCGCTTAAGATATCCGAAGTCAGCTACGATAACGGAGAAGGGACGAACCTGGACGTGTTGGACTCCCAGGTATCATTAAGCCAGGTGCAAAAAAATCTTTCGGAAGGGGTCTATGATTATTTGATGGCCAAGGCATTTCTTGACCGGACTATGGGACAAGGGGGAAAATAATGGGAAGAATATTTAAAAAATTGCTTATCGGGGTCATCGTCTTAGGGCTTGCCGGCGCGGTATTCGTTTACCTGAAACAAAGGGCAAATCCGTCGATTAAAAAGCTGAAAGTTTCCGGAACGATAGAAGCGACCGAGGTGCGCCTGTCTTTCAGGATCCCCGGAAAAATAAAGGAACTGCTTACGGATGAAGGAAGAGAAGTCAAAACCGGCGATATTGTAGCGGCCCAGGATACGGATGAATTAGTCAAGATCAAGGCTCAGGCGGAGGCTTCTTTGAGGGCGGCCCAATTCAACTATGAAAGAGCCAGGGATGATCACGCCAGGCTGGAGAACTTGCTGCAGGCCGGCTCGGTCTCCGTCCAAAAAAGGGACACGGCTAAGACTGCCGCGGATGCCGCGCAAGCTAATGTCGAGGCGCTCAAGGCAACGTTAGAGTTAGCCGATACCCGCTTAGGCTTTGCCGAGCTGGTTTCTTCTATTGACGGATTTGTGATAATTAAAAGCGCGGAAGCCGGCGAAGTGGTACAATCCGGCGCTCCGGTATTTACCGTGGCGGACCTGAAAAATATCTGGCTTACCGCCTACATCAATGAAACCGACCTGGGCCGGGTCAAGCCGAACCAGGCGGTGGATGTCAAGACCGATACTTACCCGGATAAGGTTTACCGCGGCAGGATATCTTTTATCTCCCAGGAAGCGGAATTCACGCCAAAACAGATCCAGACCACTGAAGAACGGGTAAAGCTGGTTTACCGGATCAAGGTGATGATCGATAATACCGGCCTGGAGCTTAAACCCGGCATGCCGGCAGACGGCTACATAATTGAATAGCATGGCCATCATTAAGACGGTCGATCTGACCAGGAAATTTAATGGATCAGCCGCTGTGGACAGGCTTAACCTTGATATTAAGGAAGGCGAAATATTCGGGCTGGTCGGTCCTGACGGAGCCGGCAAGACCACCACTATGCGCCTGCTTACCGGAGTATTGGAGCCTACCAGCGGCGATGGATGGATAGGCGGTAAGCACATCGTCAGGGAATCCGAGGCGCTTAAGGACAGCATCGGGTATATGTCCCAGCGTTTCGGGCTTTATGAAGACCTGACCGTTGTTGAGAACATAAACTTTTTCGCCGATATTTATTGTGTGCCGCGGCCTGAGCGCAAACCCAGGATCAAGCGGCTCCTGGATTTCAGCGGTTTAGATCCTTTTCAAAGACGCCTGGCCAGGGACCTTTCCGGCGGGATGAAACAGAAACTGGGTCTTGCCTGCGCCCTTATCCATACTCCCAGCGTATTATTCCTGGATGAACCTACCAGCGGGGTCGACCCCGTGTCGCGCCGCGATTTCTGGCGCATACTTTATCAGCTTTTAAGGGAAAAAGTCACCATTATTCTTTCAACTTCTTATCTGGATGAAGCCGAACGCTGCGAGAGGATAGGCTTTCTGCATAAGGGCAGGATGCTTAAGATGGATGTCCCCTCGGCGATCAAAGAACAGTGCCGGGCCAGGTCCCTGGAAGAAGCGTTTATATTTATGATAAATGAATATGAAAATAAATGACCGGTTCGCGGTTGAAGTCCGCGGGCTGGAGAAGAAATTCGGGAATTTCACCGCGGTGGACAAGATAGACTTCGCGGTTGAACGCGGAGAGATATTCGGTTTTCTCGGCCCTAACGGCGCGGGGAAATCCACTACTATCAGGATGCTTTGCGGCATCATCGCCCCCACGTCCGGCAGCGGGAAGGTGGGCGGGTATGATATCGTCAAAGAACAGGATAAGATAAAACAGAATATCGGTTATATGTCCCAGAAATTTTCCCTGTATGAAGACCTGACCGTTGAGGAAAATATAGATTTCTATTCCGGCATATACAAGATACCCGCGCAAAGCAAGAAAGAACGCAAAGAGTGGATAATCCGTATGGCCGCCTTAGAGAGTTCAAGGTCCACTCCCGCGCATAACCTTTCAAGAGGGTGGAAGCAGCGGCTTGCCCTGGGCTGCGCCATAATCCATAAACCGCCGATACTCTTCCTTGATGAACCCACCTCAGGGGTCGATCCGATCGCCAGGAATTATTTTTGGGCTTTGATCAAAGATATGGCTAAGAGCGGGGTCACCGTATTTGTTACTACGCATTATATGGATGAGGCTGAGAATTGCGGGCGTATCGCCCTGATATACCAGGGGAGCATCGTTGCCATAGGCAAACCCGCGGAATTAAAAAAGCGCTATATGAAAGAGGATATTTTAGCGGTGTCGATCCCGCATCCGCAGGATTGGATAGAGAAGGTGGAGGGTCTGGAAGCCGTAAAAGAGGCCGCGCTTTTCGGGACAAGCCTGCACGTGGTAGTCCGGGATCTACGCGCGGCCGAAGCCGCCATGAACTCCCTGTTCTCCGGCTTGGGGGTGAAAGATTTTAATATATCCAGGATCGATCCTTCGCTTGAAGACGTCTTTGTTTCTTTGGTCGAGGCTTATGACAGGGGGGAGGGGGGCAAATGAATTTCGCCAGGGTCAGGGCTATCGCGAAAAAGGAATTTATCCAGGTAGCGCGCGATTTCAGGAGCCTGGGGATGGCCTTTTTTATCCCCATGTTCATGCTTACCCTTTTCGGTTTTGCCCTGACCCTGGATGTGGATAAAGTGCCTATGACCATATGGGACCAGGACAAGTCGCAGGTAAGTTTGGATTTCATCCTGAATTTTAAAAGCTCCAGGTATTTCAAGATCATCGGCTACGCGGATAATTACCGCGATATGGAGAGGCTGCTCGATAATAACGAGGCGCTTATGGCCATGGTCATACCTAAAGATTTCTCCAGGTCCATCCGCTCCAATCAGCCCGCGCCGGTCCAGCTCCTGGTTGACGGAAGCGATTCCAATACCGCTACGCTGGCGATCGGATACGTAAGTTCAGTCGTAGTTAAATATAATGTCAACTTTATAATAGACGAATTCTCCCGGATCAATATCCAAAATCCATCTTCCATCGAATTACGGCCGCGGGTATGGTTCAATCCTAATTTAAAGAGCAGGAATTTTATCATCCCCGGGCTTATTTCCATGATCATGATGATAATAGGAGCGATATTGACCTCCCTGACCATGGCCAGGGAATGGGAGAGGGGGACGATGGAGCAGCTTATCTCAACTCCGGTTAAGCCGTGGGAGCTTATCCTGGGGAAGTTCGTGCCGTATTTTGTGATCGGGTTTATCGACCTGCTGATAATCGTGGCGATGGGCCAGTTTGTCTTCAATGTGCCCCTGCGCGGAAGCCCGGCCCTGCTTTTCGGGTTAAGCGCCCTTTTTCTTATCGGGACGTTAAGCCTGGGCATGTTCATCTCCATCACTACTAAAAATCAGATGGTCGCCAGCCAACTGGCGTTTATCGCGACTTTGCTGCCGTCTATACTGCTTTCCGGATTCGTATACCCGATCTATAACATGCCCAAGGTCATCCAGCTGGTCACTTACTTTGTGCCGGCGCGTTATTTTATCTCCATACTTAAAGGTATTTATTTAAAAGGGGAAGGGATAGAGGTTATGTGGCAGCAGGTCATGTTCCTGGTCCTGTTTGCCGCGGTGATGATGACCCTTGCCAGGCGTAATTTCAGGAAAAGGGTGGCCTGATCATGTTCGAACGCTTAAAAAGCATGCTGATCAAGGAATTCAGGCAGATATTTCGTAATCCGCGGATGATTGGAATAATCCTGATCGTGCCTATATTCGAAGTCCTGGTTTTCGGTTATGCCGCCACTACCGATGTTAAGAATATCCCGACAGCCATATATGACCTGGATAATACTCCCGAAAGCCGCGACGTCATTAGGGCTTTTACCTATTCCAAATATTTCACGGCAAAATATTTCATTAATAACGATCAGCGCGAGAGAGAGCTTATTGATAAGGCCGAGGCGACCGCCGTGATCCGGATAAACCGCGGTTTCGGCGCGGACCTGAAAGGCAGCCGCAGCGCCAGCCTCCAGATAATAATCGACGGGACCGACTCCAATACCGCCGCCGTGGTCTTAAGCTACGCCAGCCGGATAATCGAGAACTATTCTTACAAAAGCCTGGATAACCGGGCAAGGGTTTATCTGCAGAAGAAAGAAAAATTTCCCAGTGTCGATCTTAGGACGCGGGCCTGGTTTAATGAGAACCTGGAATCCAGGAATTTTTACATCCCCGGCGTCCTTGCTTTGATCGTCACCGTGACTAGCTTGATATTAAGCTCCATGGCCATGGTCAGGGAAAAAGAGAACGGGACTATCGAGCAGCTTATCGTCAGCCCCCTGCGGCCGTTCGAAATAATCTTCGGCAAGTTGCTGCCTTTCGCGGTCATAGCCCTGATCGATGTAATTCTGATCACGCTAGTTGGGGTTTTCTGGTTTCATCTGCCGATACGCGGCAGCCTGCTTTTATTGTTCGTCTGTACCCTGATATATCTTTTGACCACCCTTGGGGTGGGGTTGTTCATTTCCACCATATCTTTTACCCAGCAGGAAGCAATGATGTCGACTTTCCTGTTCTTTACGCCCGCCAATCTTCTCTCCGGTTTTATTTTCCCGATAGCCAATATGCCGCAGCTGATCCAGTATGTCACTTATATTAACCCCTTGCGGTATTATATGGTCATCCTGCGCGGAATATTCCTTAAAGGGGTGGGATTTGGCGTCCTTTGGCCGAGCATGCTGATACTCTTCGTCATCGGCGCGGCGATCCTGGCCCTTAGCTCATTGAGATTCCAAAGGAGATTGGGATAACATTATCATTGTATTGTATTTGATTTGGCGTTAAAATATATACTCTTACTTTAAACAGGCTATTATCAATACAGGAGGAGTATATGCCTTACGAAAGCAGTTTAGACCAGCAGTCGTTTTCCAAGTCTTTCGACACCATCACCGGCAAGATCGTGGTCAGCGTTTATTCTTATAACAACGGCCCCAAAAAGCTGCAGATCAGCCGTGAGATCAAGGGTAAGGAAGGCGACCTGACATTCGCGAAATTAGGAAGATTGACTAAAGAAGAGGTCCAGGGAGTCATTCCTTTGATCCAGGAAGCCGAACAGGCGATGTAGCAATGAGCGAAGAATACCTGACTAAACAGGGCTACAAAAAACTTACCGAAGACCTGGAGTATCTTAAGAACGTCAAGCGCCGGCAATTATCCAAAGCTATCGGAGAGGCCAGGGCTCACGGGGACATATCCGAGAACGCCGAGTATGACGCCGCCAAGGAAGCCCAGGGGCATAACGAGAGCAGGATCAGGGAATTAGAGGACAAGCTGGCGCGGGCCAGGATCCTGGACGATACTAATATGCCGCATGATGAAGTCCTGGTCGGGGCGAAAGTAAAATTAGAGGATCAGGATACAAAGGAGCAGGTAGAATACACCCTGGTCTCGGAGTCCGAGGCGGATTATGAACAGGGCAAGATATCGATTTTATCTCCGGTGGGCAAGGGTTTAATGAACCATAAAGAGAATGAGACCGTGGAGATCAAGATACCCGCGGGGATCTTAAAATATAAGATATTAAA
>JAQTUY010000068.1 GCA_028707105.1 Candidatus Omnitrophota bacterium
GCGACATGAGAAACGGGGTCAGACCTAATTTTTGTTGCTACCTAATACCAGAAAATTAGGTCTGACCCCGTTATTACTCTATTACTCTGGTAATGATGGAGGCGACCTAAGGTACCCACTGTCCCATTCAATTTGGAAACAGTTTCCAAGCTCGTATCCTTCCCTTTATCCTTGCCCTTGACATGTATAGAGGTTGGGCAAGGATTAATTCGCAGACGGCCTTCGGCCTACGACTTACGTTTGCTTTGCTCCGTAAGTCGTCTGCTCATTAAAAATACTTGTGAGATTTTCCTTCTTTCTACGTCTATTGTGGGTAGAAACACCCCGCGCTATCTGAAGCGCGGGTGTACCCTTGTGGGCAAGGAGGAAAATATGAACAAAAGTATCGGGTTGTTGGTTGTTGTATTATTCGTGGCATATTTTTCCGGAATATGCGGGGCAGATGATCTATGCTGGGAGAATATAAGCAGGGAGGTAGCCAATGTAAATACGGTTTGGGTGGATCCTGGTGATCCGCGGATCATCTATATCGGGACGGATAAAGGGATCATTAAGTCCAATGACGCCGGAGAGAATTGGAGTATTATGGCGCGTCAAAAGAAACCGGAAAAAGGATATTACAGAGCGCTGGTGCAACTTCCCAATAGAGAGCTTTGTCTGGGAACAAGCGAAGGCGTCCTGATAAGCAAAGACGACGGCAGAAGCTGGAATAAAATAGGGGGTGTGCTGGGGCATCTTCCTATCGAGGCGATCGCTTCCGATAAAAGCGGAAAGATCTATATATTAAGCGAAGGGAAGGTCTTTAAGGCCGACCCCGGCACAGAGGCTTATGAGAAGATCGCCTGGAAAGGATATTCCAGGAGTGATAAGCCGGCGGAAGGGGAGGAAATTGATGAACAGTCTGATGAGCCTCGGGTTATCCACGGGTTAAGGTATATCTCTATTGATCCGGCCAGGCCCGGGCATATTTATTTAATAGTCGATTCTTCAGTACTGGAGAGCGAGGATGACGGAAGATCCTGGGTGGCTTTACCCGGCTTGCCTGATAGCGGCTTAAGGCGTATCAGCGTGTCCGCGGCATCCAGGATCTATGGGGCGTCCGATTCCAGACTATACGTATATGATCCAGGAGCCTGGAGAGAGCTTGGCACGCGCCTGGCCGCGAATGATATACACGCTCTGGCGATAGATAAGCAGGAGAATGTGTATCTTGCCACCGAAGAAGGCTTGTTTAAAAGTAAAGCCGCTGCCGGTTGTAAATCCAAAGTAAAGAAGGAAGGCATCGAAGATAAAGCAGAGCCGACGATAGAGCAGGTGCATATCGCGGCGATAGAGCACGCCGACGTCAATATAGAAAAAATAAGAGAGTGGAGAAGGAAAGCAGCCCAGCGCGCCCTTTTACCGAAATTAGAAGTAAGCTTTGATCGGGACACCGATAGCACTATTTATTCAAATACCTGGGGTATTTACGGCAACGGAACTATACCGGGCAGGCATTATGTCGGTCCGGATGACAGGACAAATTACCGCAATAATAATTACAGCGTTTCATTATCCTGGGAGCTCGGCGATCTTGTATGGAGCGATGCCCAGACATCTATCGACGTGCGTTCACGCCTGATGGTCGAACTGCGCAACGACATACTGGATGAAATAACCAGGATATATTTTGAACGGCGCAGGCTTAAGGCTGAATTGAATAATCTTGTATCCTCTGACAATAAGATCGCGGAGAAGAAGATCCGGATCCAGGAGCTTACGGCTTTATTGGATGGCTTCACCGGCGGATATTTCTCCGGTCAGAGCAAATAAGCGCCCCCTGTATTGTCTTGTTGTCTTTTAAAAAGGCGGTAGTATAATTAAAACAATAGCCTGGGGCAGAAGATGAAGGATCGGCGGATAAAGAGCGGAGGATGCTGATGGGAAGGGTAAATGAGTTTTGGGATTCTTTGTCGCGCGGGAAGATCTCTCGCAAGAGATTCTTAAAATTTTCTCTTTTGGGTTTGGCCGCGTTTTTTCTTGGCGGCGAGCTGCTACGTCCGCAATCTTCCCGGGCCGCCGGATTTAACGGCAGGATGAAAAAATCCATCAAAGGCGACCACGATATCGTTGAAGCAAGCGGGGATGACCCTTTTGTTATGACTGTCCGGGCTATCGAAGAGATGGGCGGGATGGGCCGGTTTGTGAAGGCGGGGGATACTGTTGTGGTAAAGCCGAACATCGGATGGGACAGGGCCCCTGAATATGCCGCTACCACCAATCCCATGGTGGTCGCCGCGCTGGTCGAATTGTGTTTAAAGGCCGGGGCAAAACGGGTGAATGTTTTTGATAATACCTGTAACGCCGCCCAGCGTTGTTATGTCACTACCGGCATCAAGGCGGCCGCGGAAAGCAAAGGCGCTAAGGTTTATTTCGTGGATGATTGGAATATAATCAATGCCCGGTTTGACTATAATAGCCCCATGGATGGATGGCCTATCTTTCGTGACGCGGTAGACTGCGATTGCTTTATTAACGTCCCGGTGCTTAAGCACCACGGGTTGACCAGACTTACTATTTCCATGAAAAACCTGATGGGGGTATGCTCCGGCGGCAGAGGAAAGATGCATTTTAACATCGGGCCGATGCTGGCGGACCTTACGGATTTTATCAAGCCCGAACTTACCGTTATCGATGCTTACCGTGTTTTAGTCAGGAATGGCCCCACCGGGGGGAGTCTGAATGATGTGGTAAATATGAAAAAGCTGTTGGTTGCCACCGATCCTGTGCTTGCCGATACTTATGCCTGCTATTTATTGGAAAAGCAGCCTTTATCAATTAAACCCATCCCTGAAGCGGCAGCGCACAATTTAGGCAGCACGGATATCAACCGGGCAGATATCTTGAAGTTTGCCATATGAAGACAGGAAAACTCATTTTTATACGACGGTTGTCCCAATGTTTGTTCCTGCTGCTTTTTATTTATATCCTCTGGTCCACCACTTATCCGCTGAAAGGTCTGCTGTCTCCAAAAATCTTTTTTCTGTTCGATCCCCTGGTAATATTCATTACTTCTATTGCCCAAAGGACCGTGCTTTACGGGATATTCTTTTGCGCGGGCATGATCGCGCTTACTCTTGTGCTGGGAAGATTCTTCTGCGGCTGGATCTGTCCTTTGGGGACCACGATAGATATCGTAGGAGCGTTGAGAAAGAAGGCCCGTCCTTCAGGCAACCGGATAAACAGCAAGCTTCGTTTACCCAAGTTTTTAATTTTGGCAGTCATATTGCTCTGCGCTGTTGCGGGTCTCCAGATAGCCTGGATCTTTGACCCTTTGGTGATAATGGCCCGCTTTGTCTCGTTGAATCTTATCCCTACCCTTACGCTGGCTTTGGATAAATTATTTATCGCTATGATCAGCGCTTTTGGGCTTTACGGTTGGGCCTACGATATTTATCGCAGCCTTAAAACCTCCGTTTTAGGCGTCCAGGTTATTTATTTTTCGCATTCCGCGTTAATTTTCCTGTTTTTTCTTTTAGCAGTATCTCTGGCGTTGTGTTTAAAAAGGGCGTGGTGCCGCGCGCTTTGCCCCCTGGGAGCTATTTATGCTCTGGCAGGACGATTTGCTCTTTTAAAACGAGTAGTCCAGCCTTGCCCTGCCTGTCAAAGGTGCAGGCAGACTTGCCGGATGGGAGCGATCAATGACGACCTGACCTATGTTAAAGGCGAATGTATTCTCTGCATGGATTGCGTTTATGAATGTCCCTCCAAGTCTACCTCTTTTAAATTTACTCTATCCAGGCATGCTTCTGCCGTTACGCCGGGCCGTTCAGGCGCAAAAGAAACGGGGATCACGCGGAAGAGTTTTTTATTCTGGCTCGGGATAGGGCTGTTCTCGACACTGGGTTTTAAAAAGAAGGATGATAAAAAGCAGGGGATAGCTGATCGGCAGGATATCGTCAGGCCGCCGGGGGTGTCGGATGAGGGTAAGTTTTTGGACCGTTGTATTCGCTGCGGGAATTGCATGAAGGTTTGTATTACTAACGGGCTGCAGCCTTTGCTTTTTCAACAGGGGCTTGAGGGTATGTGGACTCCGCAGTTGGTCCCGGAGATAGGTTATTGCGAATATCAATGCACCCTTTGCGGGGACACCTGTCCGACAGCGGCAATACCGCGCCTTACGCTGGATGAAAAGAAGAGTTTTAAGCTTGGCTTGGCGCATATCGACCATTCAATATGCCTGCCGTGGGCCAAGGGCGAGGATTGCATTGTCTGTGAAGAGCATTGTCCTGTCGCCCAGAAAGCTATCCATCTTAGGGAAGAAAATGTAAACGGCAGGGTTGTTAAGAGGCCTTATGTTGACCCGTATTTATGCGTCGGCTGCGGTATTTGCCAGAATAAGTGTCCCGCGCGTCCCGTAAGGGCTGTGCGGGTGCGGCCGTTGGGGGGCTTTTAAGGATTGGACTCGAGCTTTAAGATGTATTCGTCTCCGACCGTCTTTAAAAGGGCGCATTTCAGGCGGGGATCGTCTAATGTTAACAGGCGCTTGGAATAAGATTTGGAGAATACCCCGTAAGTCGAAGAAGTTTTATTCATGAATTCGATCAACTTTTCCGCTGAATTAAGGAAGAGCACCGGGTGCGGGCTGTAAAAATTACTGCCGTCCAGGCTTAAGAACGCCACTTCCTTATCCGTGTAATATCTTACTCCCCTTACGAAGAATTTAGAGCAGATTATAGGCTTATCCAGATCGTGATTTTTCATCAGGTATTCACAGGCGTATTTTGATGAAGCGTAACTCTCCGCGTATTTATAAACGAATGGCAGGTAGAGTACAATAAGAGGGACGACAGCGGCTAATACGAAGACGCTTTTCTGGAAATCGCGCTTGACAATATAGAACGTAAGCTTTGAACATAATACCAGTATTAACACGCATAAGATATAGACCGGCGTCTTTGACGGTACATATATGGAATATTTGCCCGCCGCGAAAAGCAACCCGCCCGGAAGCATAAAAAGGATAGCCGCGCTGGCGATCAAGATCCCCAGAATGAGTTTTTTCTTGTTTTCTCTCAGGCAGGAATGGACAAAATCGCCTGTTATTATGGCAAGCGCGGGGAACAGGGGCAGGATATAGCTTACTAGTTTGGAATGAGCGGGTTGGAATACAAACAGGGTCACTGCTATCCAGCAGGCCAGAAAAACATAAAAGGGCGAGGCGTTTTTTTTGATCATTTTAAACAGGTAACCCAGGCTGGCTAAGCTGAAAAGGCTCCAGGGGAACATTGCCCCGATCATTGAAGCGGGATAGAAATACCAGGTGTCGTTAGACCTGTGTTCGGCGAAGATCAACCTGCGGTAATGGTCGTTATAGAAAAATTCGTGAGTGAAGGCCGTGCCGTATTTTTTTATCATCAGGGCGTACCAGGGCACGCTGATTGCCGCGCAAATACATAATCCTAAGAAGAATTCCCCGCAGAGCAGGTATTTTAAGTTCCTTGCGAATAATAAGAAGATGATCACGGTCAGAAGGG
Source organism: Candidatus Omnitrophota bacterium (assembly GCA_028707105.1). The sequence goes on from JAQTUY010000068.1 coordinate 5,517, forward strand.
TTATCAGTATGCCCAATGGGCCTTTGGCCAGCACTGCCAGGGCGGCAAAGGCGAAGAAAAGGAGTATCCCGGTACTTTTTCTGCTAGCCTGGACATAACCCCAGTAGAAAGAGGCCAGGGAACAGAGGATGAGCACGGAGAAGATCATATCTGTGAATACGGTCTTGGATAGGCCGACCCAGAGCCCGCAGGACAGTGTTATTAACCCGCAGAGGAAAGCCTTTTTTTCGTCTTTGAAGCCCGCGACGGCCAGAAGATAGACCGCGACCACTCCTATGACCCCGAATAATGCCGGGAAAAAACGCGCCCCAAAAGCAGATACCCCGAAAAGAATGAACCCTATACGTAAGAGCCAGTATAAAAGGATGGGCTTTTCAAACTGCGGCTGGCCGAACATATAAGGGGTCATCCAGCTGTTATGATGGATCATCTCTTTGGCGGTCTGGGCGTAAAATACTTCATCGGGGTTAGTCAGGCTTAGGAGATTATTGCCTATCAGGAACACAAAAGAGGAAAGAATGATAAGGATCAATAAATGTTTTGTCCGGTCCGATCTGGGTTTAGTTTTATTTTGCATATTTATCCAATAGTTCTGCTACGGTCACGAATTTATATCCTTTTTCCTTTAATTGTTCCGCCAGGCGGAAAATAGTCTTGACCGTTTGGCGCCTGTCTCCGCCTTCGGTGGAAAATACGGCGCCGCTGTCGTGAAAAAGTATGATATCACCCGGACGGATATGCCGCAATATGTATCCGCGGATCTGCTTATCGTGGAAGGTGACCCAATCCTTGGAATTCAGCGACCAGAGGACTGTTTCGTAGCCCATTTCTTTGATCTTTTGTTTTTCTCTATTCGTGGCCCAGGCCTTGGGCGGGCGGAAATATTTTGTAGTCCGACCGGTCGTTTCTTTGATCACTGCTTCGGTATCATTGATCTCTTTTTCCAGCTGATCCATCTTATAATTGATCAGTCCATGATGGGTGTAGCTGTGGTTTTCGATCTCATGGCCTTCTTGCGCCGCCCTTTTGGCTATATCCGGATATTGGGCGACGTGTTTTCCCAGCATAAAAAAAGTAGCTTTGATCTCGGCGCGTTTGAGCTCGTCAAGTATCTGCGGGGTCCATACCGGAGAAGGCCCATCATCGAATGTCAGGGCGACTACTTTCTCGGTCACTTTTGGATGATAAACCGTGCCCCTGCGGACCAGTACGGCTTGATCATAGAATACCGTAAATAACGCCACGCCCAGGCTGATGACCGCCACGGCTATTATAAAAGTAATTAGGATCTTTTTTATCTTATTTTTCATAGCTGACCTGAAGATTGGTCTATAAATTGTATCATAATAAAACTTCCAGACAATAATTATTTAGCCGGCCAACTTCTGCTTGATTTGGAGCCGGAAAATCTATATAATCACATTTGTTTGATAAAAAAAGGGGGGCTGATGGGAAAAAGCGCTGCTAAAACAACTCTCGGGTTAGAAGAGAATATTGAGTCCTTGCTTTGCTATGCCGGAATATGGGTAACCGGGCTCTTATTTCTTCTTATTGAGAAGGATAACAGGAACGTCCGGTTCCACGCCTTGCAATCCTTAATAGTATTTCTTGGTTTATCGGTCCTGACCTTTATCATAGGCCGTTTTTCATTTTTTGGATATCTATTGTGGCTGGCGACTATATTATTGTGGATCCTGCTGATGGTCAAAGCCTATCAGGGAGAGCGGTATAAGCTTCTTAAGATAGGGGATATGGTCGAGAACATGCTGGGAAGAATGCCTTCTATCGAACCCTCAGAGTCGCAGCAGCCGGCAGAGACGGTTGCGCAGGAGCAGCCCGCCAGCACTTCCGACGCGCCTGATACCGTTGAGGTGCCGTTTTCGTCCAAACCTGACAATAAAGATGTCGTCCTTAAGGCAGTGGAACAAGCCTTGTCTGTCTACCCCCAATTAGCGGTTAAGCGTAGTAACCAGACCGACCTTGAGATAGCAAGTATCTCCGGGGCAGCTAAAGAACAGGCCGGGCAAAAGAAGGTGAATTATAGCGCTTGCTTATTGGCCAGAGAAGATGATCGATTGGTGCTGTTCTGGGAAATGATGAAGGAAGGCGGGGTGGCCCAGGATTTCCAGCCGCAGGAAGTCAGTTTTACGGCGGAAAAGAACGGCCTGAACGGCAGAAAAGCCGCCGGCGAATCCCTGGATTACGAACAGGTCCGCGTTATCATTGAGAATACCGTAAAGCCTAACGGCTGGACTTTTAAGACGGTCTTAGGTAAAAGCAAAGCGATGTATCCCAGATAGCCACGGGTTTATAATATTTGTAAGCAGGGTAGATTGATTTTTTCCGCGTTAGTGTTATACTTATATAAATTTACCCAAAGGGAGGAATTATGAAAAGATCAGCCTTAAGTTTGATCCTTGCTTTATTGATGTTAGTGCCTTGCACGCTGGCGCAGGAAGCCAAGGGTCTATTGATCGATGATTTTGAAGGCGCGATAACCGGCGGGCCTGAAGGGACGATCGATTTTGGCTTTGGTAACGGTTCAGTCATGAATGTGACGGCTTCTACCGATATCAAGAATACCGGTAACCAGTCCATAAAAGCCGAATATGACGCGATAAGCGGAGGTTATGTCTGGATAGCCCG
>JAQTUY010000069.1 GCA_028707105.1 Candidatus Omnitrophota bacterium
AGAGTATCGTATTCACCAACGGCTGCTTTGATATCCTGCATTACGGCCACGTCAAATACCTGCAAGAGGCAAAAAATACGGGAAACATACTGGTAGTCGCGGTCAATTCAGACAGCTCCGTTAAAAAACTAAAAGGCCCCTCCCGACCGATCGTAGGCCAAAAGAACAGGACGCGCGTTCTCTCGGCCCTGGAAAGCGTAGACTTTGTGACCATCTTCAGCGAAGATACACCGCTGAAGCTGATAAAACTCCTCAAGCCCGACATACTGGTCAAAGGCGGAGATTGGGACAAAAAAAGTATCGTCGGAGGCAGGCTGGTTCAAAGCTGGGGAGGTAAAGTCATATCCCTGCCCTATGTAAAAGGTCAATCTACCACCAACATTATTGATAAAATTGGCAAAACGAAACTATAACTTAAAAGGAGTATACCGCATTCTGGACGCGAATTTTAACCGCGCCTCTGAGGGCCTGCGCGTTTGTGAAGAGGTAAGCCGTTTTATCTTAAACGACCGTGCTTTAAGCGGCAGCTTAAAAAACATAAGGCACAAGATCAATAAAGAATTAAAGGGCTTTTTTGCTCCCGGCAGCAGCCTGCTCGAAGCCAGGAACAGCGGAGGCGATGTCGGAAAGACTCTTTACGCTAAAGAAATGGAGAGGAATGACCCCCGGGACATCTTCTTTGCCAACATCCAACGGGTCAAAGAATCGATAAGGGTATTAGAAGAATTCTCCAAGCTCGTAAGCATTAAAAGCGCCCTGGATCTTAAAAAAATACGTTACGATATTTATGGCATCGAAAAAAGCATTGCTGAAAAAATGCGGGCTTTGCGTCATAGCCGATAAGGAAACTTGCGGCGATACCGTCAAGCTCTTGAGAAAAATAAAGGCGTCCAAAGGCGATCCGGCGTTCCTCTTTCAGTTAAGGGACAAAAGAAAAGACAAACTCGGAGAAATGCTGCGGGAAGCGCGCAAACTTAAGACGCTGGCCGGAAAAAATACGCTTTTTATCATCAACGATCACCCTGACATAGCCATGGCGGCAAAAGCAGACGGCGTGCATTTAGGGCAGGAAGACCTGCCGCTTGGCGCGGCAAGGAAATTACTGGGCAAAAGTAAGATAATCGGGATCTCCTGCCATAACCTAAAAGAAGCCCTGCGGGCGCAAAAGGAGGGGGCGGATTATATCGGCATCGGGCCGGTGCTTCCTACTCCTACCAAGCCGGAAAATACAGCCATAGGTACAGAGGTTCTAAAAAAACTTTCAAAATCATTAAGAATCCCTTTTTTTGCCATCGGCGGCATCGATGAAACTAATCTAAACAAGATCCTGGCCGCGGGCGCAAAAAGGGCTGCGGTATGCAGGGCCGTATGCTCATCTAAAAATGTTCCTGCGGCGTTTATGAGGCTCAACGAAAGGCTGAAATGACCCAATTAGAATCCGCGAAGAATAACCTCCTTACCCCCCTAATGAAAACTATCGCCAAAACAGAGGCGATAGATCCGGGCCTGTTTTGCCAAAGGATACAAGCAGGCAGCATCGCGATATTAAATAACAATAAACGTAAATTAAAAAATCCCTGCGCTGTCGGATACGGGCTAAAAACCAAGGTTAACGCCAATATCGGCACCTCCACCAACCGCGCCCTCATTAGCGAAGAACTTAAAAAACTTAAAACCGCGATCGAATACGGCAGCGATACGGTGATGGACCTTAGCGTCGGGGGGGATTTAAAAAAAACCCGGAGGCAGATCCTCAAAACTTCAACTGTGCCGGTGGGCACGGTACCTATTTATGAAATCGCTGTAAATGCGGAAAAAAAATACGGCTCTTTTTTAAAAATGACTTCGGATGACATATTTGACGTATTGGAAGAACAGGCTGAAGACGGAGTCGATTTTTTTACTATCCATTCGGGAGTGACCCGGAAAAATATCGAGATATTAAGAAAAAACGGCCGGGTATTGAATATCGTCAGCAGGGGAGGAGCGATGCTGACAGCCTGGATGCGCCGCAATAAGAAAGAAAACCCGTTATACGAAGAATTTGACCGGGTCCTGGACATAGCCTACAAATACGATATTACTTTAAGCCTGGGAGACGGCTTGAGGCCGGGTTCGATACTTGACGCAAGCGACGAAGCCCAGATAGCTGAATTGAAAACTTTAGGCCTGTTGGCCGGCCAAGCCAGGGATAAACACGTTCAGGTCATAATCGAAGGCCCCGGGCACGTGCCTTTAAACCAGATCAGAAAGAACGTAGCCATGGAGAAAGAACTTTGCGACGGGGCGCCCTTTTATGTGCTGGGACCGCTGGTAACGGATGTGGGAGCCGGCTACGACCATATTACGGCAGCGATTGGAGGGGCGATAGCCGCTAGTGAAGGAGCGGATTTCCTTTGTTATGTCACTCCCTCCGAACACCTGCGCCACCCTAATAACGATGACGTAAAAGAGGGAGTCATAGCTTCCAGAATAGCGGCTCATGCCGCGGACCTGGTCAAGCGCGTAAAAGGAGCGGTCCAGTGGGACGAAGAGATGTCCCGGGCCCGTAATAAGCGTGACTGGAAAAAGCAAATAAAGCTTTCGATGGATAGGCGCAAGGCGGCGCAGTACCACAGATCTTCAAAACCGGCGCAAAACGACGTCTGCACGATGTGCGGAAAATACTGTTCTATCAAATTAATAGAGAAAAGTTTGCGGGCGTAGTTCAGTGGCAGAACACTAGCTTCCCAAGCTAGATATGGGGGTTCGATTCCCCTCGCCCGCTCCACATTAATATAACTTGCTCATAGATTTACAAGCGTTATAATATACCATATTATCAGATGAGATCAAGGCAGTCTTTATACAGCGGTTTAATTGCTATTTTAAGTTTGTTCCTGATAGGCTGCGCTACCACTGCGCCTACGCCGTCCGCAACAAGCGTCCCCGCTAAAACCCAAGGTACTGCCGGAAATTACTACAAAGCTAAAAAGGGAGATACCCTCTGGCGTATCGCCAAAAAATACAACGTTGACCTTGAGGAGCTGGCAAAACTCAACCATATACCGGATGCCGCCAAGATAGAGACCGGCCAGCTTTTGATGATACCGCCCGCCCGCAGCGGCGGATACGGCGATCTTACAAAGGCCAATGGGAGCGAAGATTTCATCTGGCCGTTAAAAGGCGAAGTGATCGGCCGCTTCGGCGAAAGAACGAACAATATCCTGAATAAGGGCCTTAATATCCGCGCGCCATACGGGGAAGAAGTAGTCGCCTCCCGAAGCGGGATCGTGAGTTACTGCAGCGAAAACCTGAGAAGTTTCGGCCGAACGGTCATTATTGACCATGGAGACGGATTTCTGACTGTATACGCCAGGAACGCGCAGTTATTCGTGAAGACAGGGGATAAAGTAGCTCAGGGCGTGGCCATCGCCAAAGTAGGCAGCGTCGGAAAAGATAGAACCGCTTTTTTGCATTTTGAGATAAGGAAAGGCCACAAGCCCCAGAACCCTTATTATTATCTAGCGAATTAACAATGACTAAAGATAGATTTTTCGGAAGGCAATATTACATCGAAACGCTCAGCAAAAGAATATCCGGCCTAAAAGACGGTTACCGCCAGAATATCGCGTTCCTGGGCGATGAGGCGACCGGCAAGACTTCCGTGATCATGCATTTTTTGAGCCGCCTTGACGATAACAGGATAATACCGGTCTATCTGGACGTGCGGCCCCAGATCCCGGCTCAATTCTTTCGCAGATTCCTGGCGGCCCTGCTTTATAATTTCCTGCGCAACAGCGACACTCCGTTAAAAGAAGACCTGAATTTCCTGATCGGCAAGTCCGAAAAATATATACCCAAGACCTGCGAAAAGGTAAGGGCCATTTTAAGCAACCTTGAGAAGAACAAAAAAGATACTATATTCGGCGACCTGTTATCCTTGTGCGACAGCATAAACCAGGAGACCGGAAAATTCTGCGTGCTCATCCTGGATGAATTCCACAACCTTGAACTGATGGGGATCAAGAACCTTTACCGGGATTGGGCCAAAGTGCTTATATCGCAGAAAAACGTCATGCAGATAATTATGAGCTCTTCCAAATTTAAGGCCAAAAGGATACTGGCTGAAGACCTGGCCCTGCTCTTTGGAAATTTCGAAGTCATCGATGTGGAACCCTTTAGCGCCAAAGACACCGAAAACTTCCTCTATAACAGGCTGGGCAGGGATTTTGACAGGTCACTGGCCAATTTTCTGGTGCATTTTACCGGCGGGTATCCTTTTTACCTGGAGATCATATCCGGAGCGCTGATAAAATCCCTAAAGGGCGAAGACGCGCTGAACCAGGTGATACTCACCGATACCCTGGAGGAATCGCTGTTCGAAGAAACCGGCATCCTGAACCAGAAATTTTCCAACTGCCTAAAAACACTTTCCGAAAGCAGCTCCAAAGTCGACTGCGCCTCCGTCTTATATCTTATCTCCGGCGGACATAATAAAATCAAGGATATGGCGCACATCCTGCACAAACAAAGAAAAGATATAGTAACACGGATAAATTTCCTGCTGGAAGCGAGCATGATCAGCCGCAACGGGGATTTCTTCCAGATAAATGACCGGGTATTCGGTTTCTGGCTAAAATTCGTCTACCAGTTAAAAGTAGACGCGCTGAATCTGGACGGTACAGCCCAAAAAGAAGTATTCAGGAACGCGATAAACGGGATGATCAAAGAATTTTCAGTAAACTCCCAAAAACCTCTGCTTGAGCGAACGATGGAACTATTGCATCTTTTTGAGAATGAAGCGGTGTGCGTTGAAAGAAAACGCCTGAAACTGGACCAGTTCAGGGAAATAAAATCCTTAACGTTTAATTGCGCGGGCTTAAAAGACGGCCTGATCGGCAGGTCGGCAGATTCCCTGTGGATAGTCGCTTTTAAACAGGGCCTGGTCACGGAAGACGATATTGCGGAATTTTCCAGGGAGTGCAAAAAATACAAACAGAAGGTCCAGAGAAAAATAGTCATAACACCGGATTGCGTAGACGCCAACGTGCGCCTTAAAGCCCTGGATGAGAAGATCCTGACCTGGGACATCGACAATTTAAACCAGCTTTTAGACCTGTTCAGCAAGCCAAGAGTGGTAATATGAGAATAGGCGTGATATCCGATACTCACATACCGGACAGGGCAAAAAAAATACCGCCGGCCATCCTGGAAGATTTTAAAAATGTCGATATGGTACTGCATGCCGGTGACCTGGTAAATAACAGCGTATTAAAAGAACTACAGAACGTATGCGACGATGTGCGGGCCGTACGGGGCAATATGGACCATCCCGGAGCCAAAGCCGGCCTGCCCGAAAAGCTGCTTATTGAAACGGAAAAACACCGCATCGGCCTGGCTCACGGATACGGATCACCCGCGAAAATAATGGAATTAGTGGCCCAGATATTCGAAAAAGACAAGGTCGACATTATAGTCTTCGGCCATTCGCATAATCCCGTAAACGAAACCAGGGACGGGGTTCTTTATTTCAACCCGGGCAGCCCCACGGATAAAATGTTTTCTCCTTATAATTCCTACGGAATAATTGAAATAAACGGAAATAACGTGGAAGGAAAGATCATCAAAATATGAATAAGCTCTGGGCCCCGTGGAGGATGACTTACATAAGAGGAAAAAAAAAGAAGGGGTGTATCTTCTGTTGCGCCCTGAAGTCAAAAACCAGGGACCATGTGGTCATAGAGAATAAACATTCGTTCGCGATGCTTAATCTCTACCCCTATAATAACGGCCACCTGATGGTGGCGCCCAAGAGGCATACTGCGGATCTATCGGGCTTAAAAGACAATGAACTGCTTGATATATTCAAAACACTAAAAAGTGCCAAGGCCGCCCTCGATAAACTCCTCAAACCCCACGGATACAATATCGGGATCAACTTATCGCGCGACGCGGGAGCGGGAGTGACCGGGCATTTACATATCCACATCGTGCCGCGCTTCCGGGGAGACACCAACTTTATGCCGACCCTGTTTAACACCAAGGTAATATCGCAATCTCTGGATGAATTATACCGATGCTTACGCAAAAAGACATAAAAGAATTCGAGAATAAATTCCTGGCGCCTTACGCTATGAAAAGTTCTGAAAGCCGGGGCAGGGCGCATAAGGAAGAGGAGCACTCTTACCGGTCAGCTTACCAGCGCGACCGCGACAGGGTGATCCATTCAGCGGCGTTCAGAAGGCTGGAATACAAGACCCAGGTATTTGTAAACCATGAAGGGGATTACTACCGCACCCGCTTGACGCATACTTTAGAGGTCTCCCAGATCGCCCGCACGATAGCCACGGCGCTGGGACTGAACGTCGACCTGGTGGAAGCGATAGCCCTGGCCCACGACCTGGGCCATACCCCATTCGGGCATTCCGGAGAAGACGCCCTTAATGAACTAATGGCGCAGTTCGGAGGATTTAACCATAACGTCCATGGGTTGAGGGTAGTGGATATCCTGGAAGAAAGATACCCTGAATTCCCCGGCCTTAACTTAAGCTGGGAGGTAAGGGAGGGGATAGCCAAACACTCATCAGCTTTTGATCAGATGGGCAGCCTTAAAGAATTCGATACCGGCGAACAGGTAACCCTGGAAACCCAGGTAGTGGACATTGCCGATGAAATAGCTTACGACAACCATGACCTGGACGACGGATTGACCTCCGGACTCCTCAAAGAAGCGGATCTGGAAAGCCTGGAGTTATGGAATGACACTTACCAGAAGGTCACCGCGAAATACCCCGGATTAGACGCCGAAAAGATCAAATTTCAGGTAATAAAATCCCTGATAGACGTGCAGGTCACCGATCTTATCCACCAGACCGAAGAAAGCCTGAAAAAACTGGGGGTGGATTCCTGGGAAAAAGCCAAAAAAATCGATAAAAAAGTAGTAAGTTTTAGCAAAGATATGCTAGAATTAAGAAAGCCATTGAGGGGCTTTTTGATGGAAAGGCTGTATTGCCATTATCGGGTTGTCCGGATGGCCAACAAGGCAAAACGTTTTATCGAGGAACTTTTCAAAATTTACGTTGAAAAACCGCAGCAGTTGCCGCCTCACATCCACATCAGGATCAAAAAAGAATTTGTCCAGAGGGTTGTGTGCGACTATATTGCCGGGATGACCGATAGGTACGCGCTAGATGAATACAAAAAACTCTTCGACCCATACGAGAAGGTATAAGGTACTGCTGTCTTCGATACACAGCGTATACAGGCTGATCAATTCTACTTTTAACATCCGCGACCTGCTCTTGCGTTTAGCCAAGCTTATCTGCCAGGTGCTGGATACCGATTATTGCATGATCGTCCTGCTCGATCCCAGCAAAAAATTTTCGTCATTCAAATGCGTGGTCAGCACCAGAAGAAGGTTCCTGATCGACAAGAGATTACGCGTAACCAAAGGGCTGGAAAGAAGGATTATCAAGACTTCTTCTTCCTGCAGGAACGACCAGGTAATGGGCGTACCCCTGATCGCGGATGATCTGCTCGGATTTATAATCGTCCGGGACAAGAAAAGAGGGATCTTTGACATCACCGACCAGAAAATACTGATGATACTGGCGGAGCAGTCCGTAATGGGCGTGCGCAACTTAGAGCTTTACGAAGAGCAGCAGAAGATCGTCCTGGGGAGCATAAAATCCCTGGTGACCCTGCTGGACAGCCGGATACCGACAGAATACACCCATTCGCCGGCTTTCAGCCGGTTAGTCACCGCCATTGCCCAACAGATGCAGCTTAATGAAAAGGAATTACAAAGCTTACAGTACGCCAGCATGCTCCACGATACCGGAAAAGTGGATATCCCCCTTGAGATACTGACTAAAACCAAGAAACTAACCCCGCAGGAAATAAATATCATAAAATGCCACCCGGTCAAAGGCGCGCAGATATTGAGAAATATGGAAGTCTTAAGGCCGGCTATCCCCATTATCATGCATCATCATGAACGGTATGACGGGACAGGATACCCTTCAAAATTAAAAAAGGGGCAGATCCCCTTAGGCGCGAGGATAATGTCCGTGGCGGATGCCTTTGAAGCGATGGTCTACGGCAGGCCTTACCGCGAAAGGATGCATATCAAC
>JAQTUY010000070.1:0-6497 GCA_028707105.1 Candidatus Omnitrophota bacterium
GCAGGGTATTGATATGCTGGGTATCCCCGCTAAGTTCGCCGAAATGGTATAAATATCGGAAAGGTACATTTTAAGCGGGTCATCCATCCTCTCCCCGATCTTAAAAGCGGCAGCGGGAGATGTGGGGGTCACTATACAATCCAATTCCTTGAACACTTTATCAAAATCCTGTTTGATAAGCGTGCGCACTTTCAGGGCCCGCAAATAGTAAGCGTCATAATACCCGTGCGATAACACGTAGGTCCCCAGGATTATCCTTCTCTTAGCCTCATCGCCAAATCCTTCACCCCGCGTAGCCTTATACATTCCGATCAGGCCTTCCGCGTTAGTTTTCCTGAAGGCGTATTGCACCCCGTCAAAACGCGCAAGGTTAGAACTGGCCTCGGCTGTGGCGATAATATAATAAACCGGAACGGCGTATTGGGTATTGGGCAGGGATATCTCGGTAACCTGGGCTCCCAAAGATCTTAACTTCTCGATAGCCTCAAGAGTGACTTTCTTCACCTCCGCGTCCAGCCCTTCCACGAAATATTCCTTAGGCAAACCGATCTTCATCCCTTTGATATCGCCGCTCAAAGCCTGGGAGTAATCCGGCACTTGCACATCCGCGGAAGTAGCATCCATAGGGTCATGCCCGGAGATAACGCTTAAAACCTTAGCGCTGTCTTCGACATCTTTGGTAAGTGGCCCGATCTGGTCTAAGCTTGAGGCAAAGGCTATCAAACCGTATCTTGAAACCCGGCCGTAAGTAGGTTTTAATCCCACGACCCCGCAAAAAGACGCCGGCTGCCTTATTGAGCCTCCGGTATCCGAACCCAAAGCGGCTATCGCTTCATCCGCGGCTACGCTGGCAGCGCTGCCGCCGGAAGAACCGCCGCAGACCCGCTCCAGGCCCCACGGATTATGGCTGGGGCCGAAACAGGAATTCTCGCAGGAAGAGCCAAAAGCGAATTCATCCATATTCGCTTTAACGGGGACTATCACCGCTCCGGCTTCTTTTAACTTTTTGATGACGGTAGCGTCGTAGGGAGGCTTAAACCCTTCCAGTATCCTGGAACAGCATTGGGTCGCCAGGCCATTGGTACAAATATTATCTTTAATAGTTATAGGTATGCCCGATAACGGCCCGGGTACCGGATCGGAAGAAGACGGCAAGCCCGCGAAATCCGCGTCCGAAAAACGCACGTACGCCTTGACTTTAGGATCGACATCCTTGATCCTGGCCTTGATAGAATCAAGGATATCGCCGGGCGCGATCTCCTTTTTTCCTAATTTTCCGGTTAAAACATGGGCGGTTAAAGAGTGGAGGTTTTCCATAGCTTACTCTATCACTTTGGGGACGCCGAAGAAATCCCCCTGTTTATCAGGGGCATTAGCCAGGGCATCCTGAGAAGACAAAGATCCTTTAAACAAGTCTTCCCTTAAAACATTCTGGATAGGCAGGATGTGGCTCGTAGGTAAAACGCCATTAATATCAGCCTCTTTTAGCTTATCAATAAAATCCAGGATGTCTTTTAGCTGATGGGCCAGGACCGGCAGGCGCTCAGGGCTCAGCTCCATCCTGGCAAGGTGGGCCACATACTTGACATTTTCTTCGGTTATAATGCTCATCTCTTTGTCGGACATAGTTATATTACTATATCAGAAGGGGCTTTAAAAGTCAACGCCCGACTGGAAACACGTATCATTTTACTAGGAAGTTGGCGGAGCGCACATTAGAAAATTTTTGACAAATGTCTGCAAGGCTTTACGGCGAGTTGAAGTATGGAGTCCTTGCGTTAGCCTCTACGGAAACGAGCCGTAAACCGCAGCAGACGGCAAAAATTTTCAGTGCGCGGAGCCGACTTCCTAGTAAAACAAAAAAGGGCGTTTCCGGTAAGGGAAACGCCCTTGGAAAGCCTAAAAATGAAACTACCTCTTGGTCCACTGGAAGCGCTTGCGGGCTCCCTTTTGACCGTATTTCTTACGCTCCTTCATGCGGGGGTCACGGGTCAAAAATCCGCCCTTGCGCATGATCTCCTTAAAAGCGGGGTCTAAAGAAGATAAAGCGCGGGATAAACCCTGTCTCAAGGCGCCTGCCTGGCCGGTAGTGCCGCCGCCGCTTAAATTGGCGTGGATATCAAACCTGGTCAAAGTATTGGTCGCTTCCAGGGGCTGTTTTATGACGATCCGGTCTGTTTCTCTGATAAAATATTTTTCCAACGGCTTATTATTGACAAAGATGTCCCCTTTGCCTTCAGCTAGCCGCACTCTCGCAACTGATTCTTTACGCCTTCCGGTAGTGATCTGCGCCATAACTAAATCTCCAGTGTAATTGGCTTTTGGCCTTTTAACGGGTATTTATCATCAGGATATACCCTTAATTTCCTTATTACCTTGTTAGCCAGCGGCCCTGACGGAAGCATGCGCTTGACCGCCAGCCTTATGACGACTGTCGGCCGGGCAGCTTGCATTTTCTTGTAAACAACTTCGCGTTCGCCTCCGGGATAACCGCTGTGGCGATGGTATATCTTCTGGTCGGCCTTTCTGCCCGTGATCTTTACCTTGGCGGCATTAATGACGATGACGCAGTCGCCGGCGTCGATATCCGGGCTGAACATCGCTTTGTGCTTGCCTCTTAAAACGGAAGCAACCCGGGCGGCAAGCCGGCCGAGGATCTTATCGCTGGCATCAACGATATACCAGGCTCTTTTGATATCGGTATTCTTTGTTACATATGTTTTTTGCATGGTTTTTCTCCTAAAACAGATAGATTTAAAATTATAGCACCAAATAAGCTAAAGTCAATATATTTATTTATACTTTACGGACACCAGGCAAAGCCCCTTAGCCGGGGCTGTCGGCCCGGCCAGGTCCCTGCGTTTGCCGCGCAATATCTTTCGCGCCTCGCCCGGGGCGATCCTGCCTCTGCCTACCTCGATAAGCGTCCCGGCGATGCTTCTGACCATATTATAAAGGAAGCCGTCTCCTTCAATATCAATATGGATGCGATCCCCTTCTTTCTTCAGCTTAAGGCTTTTTATTGTTCTTACCGAAGAAGCCTCTTTTTTGTCCGCGTTCCTGAACGCGGAAAAATCATGCCTGCCGACAAAAGGCCTGGCGGCTTTTTTCATCAGTTTTACATCCAGCGGGCGAGGATAAAAAAACATGAAGTCGCGCGATAAAGCGCAAGGGAAAGGCCGGTTCAGTATAGTATAACGGTAACGCTTCGATTTAGCCGAATAACGACTATGGAATGACAAAGAAACTTCTTTTACGCTTTTAATTACGATCTCATCCGGCAGCAGGCTGTTCAGCGCTCTTCGCAATTTCGGCAAAGGTATGCCTGAACCAGTTTTAAAATTCGCCACCTGCCCCGCGGCGTGAACCCCGGCGTCAGTCCTGCCCGAGCCGATAACTTTTATTTTTTCCTGGAGTATCCTGCTTAAAACGGCTTCTAAGATCTCCTGGATGCTTTTTTTGGATTTATTGCGGGTTTGAGTCTGCCAGCCGCAGTAGGGCGTGCCGTCATACTCTATTAAGAGCCTGAGATTACGCATTCGGCGATCTGGACCGCGTTAGTGGCTGCCCCCTTGCGCAGGTTATCGGAGACGACCCACAGCCACATCCCGTTCTTAACGAAAGGATCCCGGCGGATCCTGCCTACAAATACCTCATCCCTGCCTTCGCTGTCCTTGGGCATCGGATAAAGCCCGGTTTTGGTATCATCCTCGACGATGATACCGGGCGATTTATCAAAAATATCCCTGACCTTGTCCGGCGATATCGGCCTGGCGGTCTCGATATATACCGCTTCAGAATGCCCGGTCCTTACCGGCACCCTGACGGTAGTCGCCGAGATCTTGATCTTATTATCATGGAGGATCTTGTGGGTCTCATTGACCAGTTTCCATTCCTCGCTGGTATAGCCGTCCTCGGCAAACCCGCCGATCTGCGGGAAAACATTATAAGCCAGCTGCTGGGGCATGGATCTATTTTCGACGGCAGCCTGGATACCGTTAAAACCGCCCGCCGCGATAAGCGCGTTCTCTTCTTTTAACTGTTCGATCGCGCCCCTGCCTGCTCCTGAGGAAGCCTGCAAGGTAGTGACCACTATCCTTTTAAGCCCGGCCTTCTTATATATGGGACCGAGAGCTACGACCATCTGGATGGTCGAACAATTGGGGTTGGCGATGATGCCCTTATGTTTCTTGACATCCTTCTCGTTGACTTCAGGCACGACCAGGGGGACCTTGGGGTCCATCCGGAAATCCGCTCCGTTATCGATAACCACCGCCCCTCTTTTTACCGCCTCATGGGCAAAGGTGACTGCCGCCCCTTTCTCGCCTTCGGTTCCCGCGAATAAAGCTATATCTACGTCATCAAAACCTTCCGGGCTGATAGCCTCGACAATATAAGCCTGGCCGTCCAATTCAATATTCCTGGCTGAACGGGCGAATAAACTAAGTTCCGCTACCGGAAAGGTACGTGATTTTAGGCAGCGCAGCATTTCAATGCCTACGGCGCCCACCCCCACTACCGCCACATTATACCTGCTCTTTTTTTTCATGCTTGGCCTCATTTATAGGTTCGCCACGACCAGGTCGCCGACCTCGGTCGTAGAATACCCCATTTTCCCCGCAGCCAGGGATTTCATTTTTTCCTTCACCAGCTTGATGACCGTATCCTCTATCGCCTTGCCGGCTTCGACCTCGCCTAGATTTTCCAGCATCATCCCCGCGGCGCAGATCGCGGCCAGAGGATTGATCACATTTTTCCCTGTATACTTAGGGGCGCTGCCGCCTATCGGCTCGAACATCGATACGCCCTTAGGATTGATATTTCCGCCGGCGGCAATACCCATCCCGCCCTGAATGATCGCTCCCAGGTCGGTAATGATATCGCCGAACATATTATCGGTAACAATGACGTCGAACCACTCCGGGTTCTTGACGAACCACATGGTCGTGGCGTCCACATGGGCGTAATCGATGGTAATATCCGGATACTCCTTAGCCACCTCATGAAAAGTCCTATCCCACAAGTCCCAGGCAAAGGTGAGCACATTGGTCTTGCCGCAAAGGGTCAGCTTCTTTCTTTTGTTGCGGCTGCGGCAATACTCAAAAGCAAAGCGGATACAACGCTCCACGCCCTTGCGGGTATTATAGGAGATCTGCGTCGCCACTTCCTTCTTGGTGCCCTTGTCCTTAAATTCCCCCATGCTCTTATAAAGCCCTTCGGAATTCTCGCGCACCACCACAAAATCTATATTCTCAGGCTTTTTATCTTTTAACGGGCAGAAGGCTTCGTTATACAGCCGGATCGGCCTTAAATTGATATACTGGTCCAGGGAAAATCTTAATTTCAGCAGGATACCCGTTTCCAGGATGCCGGGTTTCACGTCCGGATGGCCTATCGCTCCCAGGAAAATAGCGGAATATTTCTTTAGTTCGGCGATATCCTTTTCCTCCAGGGTCTTTCCGGTCTTAAGATACCTCTCCCCGCCGAAATCGAATATCTTGGATTCATATTTGAAGTTATATTTTTTACCGGCAGCGTCGAGGACTTTCAATCCCTCGCGGACTACTTCCGGCCCTGTCCCGTCTCCGGGTATTACCGCTATTTTATACATGTCTGTTCCTTATATAGTTCATCAGCCCTCCCTTTCCGACTATCTCCCGCAGGAATTCCGGGAAAGGCTCGGTCTTATAGACCTCATTTTTCGTCAGATTTTTTATTATACCACTGCTCAAGTCTATTTCAAGTGAATCCCCTTCACCTATCTTGCGGGCATCGTTAGTCTCAAGGAAAGGCATGCCTACGTTGATGGCGTTCCTGAAGAATATCCTGGCAAAGCTTACCGCGATGACGGCTGAGATACCGCAGCCTCTGAGGGCGCGCGGCGCGTGCTCGCGGGAAGAGCCGCAGCCAAAATTCTTCCCGGCCACGATGATATCCCCGGGCGCGACCCTGGAAACAAAGTCAGGCGCGATATTCTCCATACAGCGCCTGCCAAGCTCCTTGTCATCGGTAGTAACCAGGTACTTGGCGGCAATGATATCGTCGGTGTTGATGTCATCCCCGAATATGTGGACTTTACCCTTAATTACCATTTACACCTCTTCAGGATGCGTGATCCTGCCGGTTATCGCTGAAGCCGCGGCCACAGCCGGGCTTGAAAGATAAACTTCCGATTTCGGGCTGCCCATCCTCCCGATAAAGTTGCGGTTGGTCGTAGCCAGGCAGCGCTCACCTTCGGTCAATATGCCCACGTGGCCTCCGAGGCACGGCCCGCAGGTAGGGGTTGAGAATACGCCGCCCGCTTTCACAAATATCTCGGCCAACCCCTCTTTGACGGCCTGGTTATATATCTTCTGGGTCGCCGGGATGATTATCAGCCTTAAAGCGCCCGTGGCTTTTTTGCCCTTCAATATCTTCGCGGCTATCCGCAGATCGCTTATCCTGCCGTTAGTGCAGGAGCCGATCACCACCTGGTCTAGCTTAATATCTTTTAGCTT
>JAQTUY010000070.1:6597-8091 GCA_028707105.1 Candidatus Omnitrophota bacterium
GGCAACGTCCACATTGGCCTCAATGAACTCACCCGGCTTAATATCCTTCTTGCCGGTATGAGCTAATAAGATCTTTTCCCCTATTGTATATCCCATTATTATTTTGCCTGTTTTTATTTGAATTTTCTGACTACGAGGGTGGCATTGTGTCCGCCGAACCCAAGCGAGTTGGACACGCAAACATCCACTTTAGCCGCGCGGGCCGTATTCGGCACATAATCCAGGTCGCATTCGGGATCAGGATGGTCTAAATTGATCGTAGGTGGAATTATTTGATCCTTTATAACCAGGCAGCAGGCCACAAACTCCAATCCTCCGGCCGCGCCGAGAAGATGCCCGGTTACCGATTTCGTGGAAGAAACCATCACCTTTTTGGCATAGCTGCCTAATGCCCTCTTAATGGCTATCGTCTCTACCTTATCATTAAGCTTGGTCGATGTTCCGTGGGCGTTGATATAGCTTACCTCTTGCGGGGAGATCTTGGCGTCATTGAATGCCGCCAACATCGCCCTGGAAGCGCCGTCGCCGTCAGGGTCCGGAGCGGTAATATGATAGGCGTCGCAAGAAGCGCCATAACCTGTTATTTCGGCGTATATCCTGGCATTCCTTTTTTGGGCGTGCTCAAGAGTCTCCATTACCACGATCCCGCAGCCCTCAGCCATGACAAATCCGTCGCGCTCCTGGTCAAAAGGACGGCTGGCTTTTTGAGGCTCGTTGTTCCTGGTAGAGAGCGCCTTTAAAGCGCAGAACGCTCCCACTCCTAAAGGGGTAATAGCGCTCTCCGTGCCTCCACAAACCATCACGTCCGCGTCCCCGTGTTCGATTATCCTGACGGCATCGCCGATGGCGTGCGAACCTGAAGCGCAAGCGGTAGCAACGCAGGAATTAGGGCCTTTAAGGCCGTGTATAATAGCAACATGCCCGCTGGCCTCATTTACTATAAGCATCGGGATAAGGAACGGAGTCAGGCGGGAAGGGCCTTTTTCCAGTAAGATCTTATGCTGTTCTTCTATTATATGCAGGCTGCCGATACCCGAACCGATCAAGACGCCTATCCGGTTACGATCTTCCTTCTCCAGGTCCATGCCGGAATCGGTTAACGCCTGCTGGGAACTTCCCACGGCGAATTGGACAAATTTCTCCATACGCCTGGTATCCTTAGAGGTAAGCCCGTAATACTCGGAGTCAAACCCTTTGACTTCGCCGGCTATGCGGGAATCATAGGCAGAGCACTCAAAACTGTTAAGCTTGCCCACCCCGCTTTTTCCTTCTTTAAGCGCTTTCCAGAAGGTAGGAATATCGTTGCCTACCGGAGATATGATACCCAGGCCTGTTATCACTATTCGTTTGTTCATATTCTCCCGATGAATTTATGCCCTCATTTAAAACTTTACCCCGCCAAGGTAAAAGCGGGGTAAAGTATGATATAAACTATCGCACAGATATTACTTGTTGGCTGATTTTTCTTCAATATACTTAACGGCATCGCCGACG
>JAQTUY010000071.1 GCA_028707105.1 Candidatus Omnitrophota bacterium
TCTGCCGGTTAAAAACAAGCATGTTCGCGATGCGCAACGGCAAGGTGTATCTGATCCTGCTCGGGCATTCGCTCAAGATCGACATGGTGGGTTCGACCTCCGGCTCCAAGCAGTTCTAGGCGGCAGTCTGTTTTACTTAAAGAAGGCATTTCTTAAAAAAAAGAGATGCCTTTTTTGTTACTAGTCTCTTTACAAATTTGCCTCCCGGTGATACTATATTGTAATGCAACTATCCGCGATCTTTAACCCTGCGAATTATCAGTGGAGTTACTGGAGCATACCGCCATTAATAGCCAGCCTGTATTTTTTTGCGCTCGGCGCATTCATTCTATTCAATAATATCAGGTCCAGGATCAACATAAGCTTCTTTCTCGTGTGCATTAACAGCTTTGTCTGGCTTTTTAGTTACGCGCTCTGTTTTTCCCAAAGTACATATGAGGGCGGGTTATTCTGGAGCAGGAACGCCTATTTCGGGATCAATTATATCGCCGTCAGCATGTATTTCTATACGGTCGAACTTTTGGACCTGCGCAAGCAGAGGAAATGGGTCTATATTTTTTACGCCTTGATGATCGCTTTTACCCCGGTTACCCGCACCAATTACTTTTTGGCCGGGGTCGTAAAATGGCCCTGGGGATATTACCCGATAAGGGCGACGTTCCTTTACGATATCTTTATCTTAAGTTTCTGTTTCTACTGGACTTTAGGCTTAAAAAATATCGTCTTGGCGTATAGGAAAGAATCTTCCCTGGCTAGAAAAACCCAGTTGAAATTTGTAGCTCTGGCCCTTTTCGTAGTTACTCTGGCCTTTGTCGATTTTGTCGCTAAATATAAGTTGCAGGTATATCCGTGGGGCTATTTGCCCGTAGTGGTTTTTCTGTCCATACTTTTTTACGCGATAGCGCGCTATAAACTTTTTGAGATCGATACTGTTATACACCGGACCATCCTCTGGTTTATTACCTTGGTAATATTAGTAATGCCCTTGAGTCTGGCGGTAATATTAGTTAAGAATTGGCTGGTTTCCCTGCCGAATTCCGTCTTACTTCTTATCGGTAGCGCGGTCCTGCTTGTATTTGTAAGTTATTATAGTAAGCTTAAGCCTATAGTTGACCATTTGTTCAGAAGAAGAAAATACGATTATTATCAGGTACTTAGCGAGATCGGCCAGAAGATAGGCAGCGAGCTTGATATTAATAACGTCCTGGGCAGCCTTTTTAAGGAATTGAGGGAGATTCTCTATGTCCGTAACGGGTTTGTGCTTGTCCAGCAGTCCGCGGGCCGGGATTATATTCAGGCATTAAGCGTTGACTATAAGCAGCCGGCAGGAGAAAATGAAAGGCCGGCTATAACATTATGTAATGATGGCGGGCTGAACAGATGGTTTGCTTCTACCCGGCGGGTATTGGAAAGAGAGCAGGTGGAAGTTGACCCGCAATACGCGGATATCAAAAAAGAGGCTTTGGAGTTTTTTAGCCGCGGGAATATTGAATTGCTTATTCCGGTTATCATGGGAGAGAGGATCAACGGGTTTGTCGGACTGGGTAAAAAGGATAACCTGCAGCATTATACTATTAAGGATGTTGAGCTCCTGGGGTATATGGGCCAGCAGATCGGGGTAACCATCGACAATGCCCTGCACCACGAAGATATTGTTGAGAAGGAGAGGCTGGCCGAGGAAATGAAGCTGGGGCGCCAGATACAGATCGCTCTTCTTCCCCAAGAGACCCCGTTGATATCCGGCTTAACTGTCCAGGGGTTGATGCAGCCTGCTAAAGAGATCGGCGGCGACTACTATGATTTTATCACTCTTCCGGATAAGGATAAGCTTTCTATAGTCATCGGCGACGTCTCCGGAAAAGGCGTTGCTGCGGGGCTTCTGATGGCGATGGCCAAGACCGCTATTCATACCCTTTCTCAGGAGCAGACTTCGCCTAAGGAAATATTGCTGCGCACGAACACTATCTTGAATAAACATATCGGCGGCCATAAGTTTATGACCTTGCTATATCTTACCTGGCAGGCTAAAACGAACACCCTGGTTTATTCTTCCGGCGGCCATGAGCACATCCTGCTTTACAGGAATTCTTTAAAGGAAGTGGAGACGATCCAATCCGGCGGTTTCATGCTGGGGATGATGGCTGATATTGATAGTTTCCTGGAGGAGAAGCAGATCAAGCTTGACCATGGGGATAAGATACTGCTCTACACTGACGGCGTAACCGAAGCCCAAAATCAGGCGGAGGAGAGGTTTGGGCTGAGCAGGCTGCAGGATACGTTCCAGAATAACAGCCTGAAACCGGCCTCGGACTTAATGCGGGCTATTAAGGATGACGTTTACTCTTTTATCGGCAGCCATCCGCAATATGACGATATAACCTTAGTGGTGCTGGAGGCAGTATAGTTAATGAGTAAAGCGCGCAAGCAAAGCAGGATAGATATCCGTATTTTACTGACCCGCACGGCTTTTTTTATGGGAGTGTATCTTATCGCTCTGGGGCTTCCTTTCGCGCTTGCCGTATGGGGTAAGGCCTGGTTAATTGAGATGTTCGGTGCGGGATGGTGGTTTGCGCCTATGTTCTTAGTGGCGGTTTTAACTACCATCGGCCCGTTTATTTATATTTACTTTGAAAGAAAAGCGGAAAAGGTATTGCTGCGGGAACAGAGGCGTTATCAGGATACCCTCAAGCAGGCGGCAGTGGGGATGACCCGTTTTCACGATTTGAATAAGATACTGAATCTGATCGTGCGTATCCTTACCCGGACCGTAAAAATAGCCTTTGCTGAAATTTATCTCTACGATGAACAAACGGGTAAGTTTGTGGTAAGGGCCGCGCACGGTAAGGGGGCTATCCAGGAAGCCTTCTCGCTCGGCAAAAAGAATATAGTGGTAACATACTTGCGGAACCAGCAGGATCCGCTGGTGTATAAGAAAGAGCTGCCTGAAGAGGTAAGGAAGGAATTGGACTCGATGGAGGCGGCGGTGATCGTACCCAGTTTCCTGGATAATAAGCTTACCGGGCTGCTGGTATTAGGAGATAAGACTTCGGGCCGGCCTTACACGCCGGAAGACCTGAACGTGCTTTATGTCCTGGCCAGCCAGGCAGCAATGGCCATTGAGAACGTGCAATTTATAGAAAAAGCTAAGGTCCTGCAGGAACAAGTCGCGTATGCCGAAAAAATGGCGACCATCGGGACGCTGGCAGACGGACTTTCACACCAGATCAATAACCGTTTCAATACCCTCTCTATTATCGCGGGGGACATAATCGATACCCTTAAGCTGACTGATATTTCGGATTACTCCCTTGAGGCCAAAGAGCTCTTAAGCCAGATCGATTACGGGATGGAGCGCATCAAAGTCAATATAAACCAGGGTAAAGATATGATCGACGGCATATTAAGGTATTCTCGTCAAGCCGAGATCGATTTTCGTCCCTTAGGCATAGATGACATATTGGACGGCGCCCTGGAAATGGTGCAGTATAAGATAAAGCTTTCGGATATTGATGTGGTGCGTTCCTATCCGGTAAATATGCCGAAGATCAAAGGTAATCTTACGCAATTACAGGAGGTATTTTTCAACCTGATCGATAATGCTTACGACGCCATTAAAGAAAAAAGCCTCAGTGCCCAGGATGAGGCGTACCGCGGCAGGATACTTATTAACGCTTCTAAGGGAGACGGCGGTGTCTTGCAGATTGCTTTTGAAGATAATGGTATTGGCATTAAGGAAGATGACCAGCATAAATTATTCACCCCGTTTTTTACTACCAAAGCTTCTTCAAAAAAAGGGAGCGGCCTTGGGCTTTATGTCATTCAACGCATCATTACCCAGATGCATAACGGTAAAATAGCTTTTGATTCAGCGCATATGACAGGAACCCGTTTTTTAGTAGAGCTGCCATTGGCAAGGCTACATGATACCACCCCGCGCTAATCTGAATTGCGCGGGTGTGCCCTTGTGGGCAATGGAGATAAAGAATGAACCGGATACTTATTGTGGATGACGAAACGGATACCAGGCAATTTTTAGCTAATTTTTTCCGCAAGCGTAAAATTGACACCTTTACCGCTTCGGGAGGGGAAGAGGCGCTGGCGATATTTGACCGGGAGGATCCCGGGATAGTCCTTCTGGATATCATTATGGGAGGGATGGACGGCCTTGAGGTATTAAAACGCTTAAAAGAGAAGAATGAACGCGCCTGTGTGATCATGGTCACCGGAAAAAACCCCGATCAGGAGACGGTGAAGAAGTGCAAGGAACTGGGCGCTCATGCTTACATCCATAAGCCCCTGGAACTTGATGAATTAGAGAAGCAGGTCTTGTCTTTGATCTGAAAGTGTAGTATAGTAAGGTGCAATACCTTGCGTTTATCGGAATTACGCAAGTATGCCCTTGTGGGCAAAGGAACCTAATGGCAATAAATTATAAACGCGAGCTTGAGAAGGCAGCCAAGAACATGATCCTGGTCCACGAGCCGGATCTGCTTATAAAGATGATAGTGCGGCTGATGGTCCAGCAGGTTGAAGTCCGGCATGGCGGTATTTTGCTTTATCATAAAGACAAAAACAGTTATGTTTTAACGGTTTCCCGCGGTTCGGCAGGCTTAAAGATCCCTTCGGGATTCGCGCGGATGGACCTGGATAATTGCCTTATCCGTTTGTTCCGGGAGCCCCGCGTCAAGTTCATGGATGACGGCATAATCACCCGCAAGGACGTAGATAAGATGCTCAAAAAAAGCGGGACTAGTCCTGAAGCTAAGGAGCTGCTTAAGGGCGCGCAATACCAGATGGAGATACTGGAGGCAGTGGTATGCGTGCCCAGTTATTTCCGCGACAGCTTAATGGGCATTCTATTCATGGGCAGTAAGAGCAGCGGCAGGGATTTCAGCCGCAAGGAGCTGGATTTCTTCGGGGCCTTGGCGTCTAATGTAGCGATGGCCTTGCGTAACGCCCAGCTTTTCCAGGACCTGGAGAGCGAACTGGATAAGAACAAGCGCCTGTTTATCAACATCACTATGGCTTTTGTGGCGGCGATCGACGCTAAAGACCACTATACGGGCAGCCACACCGAACGGGTCACCGAACTTAGCCTTAAGATCGCCAGGGGCATAATGCACGAGAATAAGGTAAAAGTCGATAATAAATTCCTGGAAGACCTGCAGATCGCCGGGCTTTTGCATGATATAGGCAAGATCGGGATATCAGAAGCCATTCTTAATAAGAAGGGGGCATTGAATGATGAAGAGCGCGGGAAGATCAAGGAGCATACGCTTCTGGGGGCGAATATCCTGCATACCGTGGAAGACTTGCTGCGCGAACCTATCCGCGGCATAAGGTATCATCATGAGAAATATAACGGCCAGGGTTATCCTGAAGGATTAAAAGGCGAGGATATCCCCCTGGTGGCATCTATAATCTCTGTCGCCGACGCTTTTGACGCCATGACTACAGACCGGCCTTACCGGGTCGCCCTGACCAAGGAAGAGGCTATAGAGGAGATCAAACGGTTTTCCGGCCAGCAATTCAACCCCTGGATAACGGAAATATTCCTGAAATTATGTCATGAAGGTAAGATCTAGCTATGGCCGGTAAGCGCGTACTCTTGATGCACATCTCCAAGATCTCGGGGCATTATGTCGCCGCCCTGGCCATAGAGCAGGCCATCAAGATCATCGATCCCGCGGCTTATATCATGCCGATGGATGCTTTCGAATATACCAACCCCCGCGGCGAGAAGATCGTAAACGCTGTTTACATGGCCTTGATCCAAAAAATGCCCTTTCTCTGGAACTATCTTTATGATAATCCTTCCTGGCTCAAAAGGACCGCCGGGCTGAAGAGTTCCATACACCGGCGCAATTTCCCCAAGCTGGACAAGCTTTTTTCCGATTGCAAGCCCGACGTGGTCGTCTGCACCCAGGCTTATCCTTGCGGCATGGTCGCCGATTACAAGAAATTCCGCAATATAAACATACCGTTGGTGGGCGTGTTAACCGACTATGTTCCGCATTCTTACTGGGTCTATGATAACGTGGATTATTATATTACGCCCTCCGAAGAGGTGATGGAGCGCTTGATAAAGAAGGGTGTCGGGCCGCAGCGTATCAAGCCTTTGGGTATCCCTTTTGACCCGAAGTTCAGCCGTACTCTGGATAAAGAAGAGATGCGGCGTAAATTAGGCCTTTCGTCAATGTTCACCGTTCTGGTAATGGGCGGCGGACAGGGCCTGGGCCCGATCAAAATTGTTGTGAGGGCATTGGATAAAGCGGACGCGGCTTTTCAGGTAGCCGTCGTTTGCGGGACCAATAAAAAAGTTTATGACAGCTTGAAAAAAATATCCCCGTCTTTCAGGAAAAAAATACTATTACTGGGGTATTGCAATAATATAGACGAATTGATGTCCGCCAGCGATGTGATCGTCAGCAAGCCCGGGGGGGTTACCGTGGCAGAGGCTCTCTGCAAGGGCTGCGCGATGATCATAGTCGACCCGCTCCCCGGCCAGGAACTTAATAACGTCAATTATTTGACCGCCCGCGCGGCGGCAATAAAAGTGGATGATCCCTCTAAAGCAGGCGATGCCGTTAAGGCGCTTTGTGATGACGCGGCGCAACTGCAGCGTCTATCTCAGGCAGCCCGGGCTATAAGTAAACCCAACGCGGCCATTGATATCGCTAAGCTGGTTTTAGGATTATGATCTTCTATTATATTTATAAGCTGGGACAGGCTATCGTTATGGCGCTGCCTTTAAAGGCGGCCTATAAAGTGGCTGTTTTTTTATCCGACCTGCACTACCTATTCGCCTATAAAGACCGCTTCAGCGTGATGGCTAATCTCAAGGCTATTTTTCCCGATAAGACCGCAACCGAGCTCAAAAGGATAAGGCTGGCAATGTTCAGGAATTTTGCCAAATACCTGGTTGATTTTTTCCGTTTCGAGAAACTCACTAAGGAGAATCTGGGCGATTATATGAATATCGAGGGGGTCGGTTTTATCGATCAAGCCCTGAAGAAAGGCAAAGGGGCGATCGTTTTAAGCGCTCATATAGGCAATTGGGAAATGGGAGGGGTAGGCATGGCATTAGCGGGTTATTCTATAGGCGCTGTCGCCCTGCCGCACCGTCATAAAGCGGTAGATGATTTTTTTAATTCTCAAAGAGAGGGTAAGGGGATGAAGGTTATTCCCGTAGGTAAAGCTATCCGGGAGTGCCTCATTTTACTCAAAGAGAATAAGCTGCTCGCCCTTCTGGGTGACAGGGGTTTTGGCGAAAAAGGGATGTTATTGGATTTTTTTGGTAAGCAGACAGCGCTTCCTAAGGGGCCGGCAGCGATATCAATCAGATCCGGCGCCGCCCTCGTCCCGGGATTTGTGTATCGCAATAAGGATGAGACCTGCACCTTAAAATTCGAGAAAGCTATAGAATTTACCCCTTCAGGCGATAAAGACGCCGATATAAAGGCGTTAATTGTAAAATATAAATCCGTTATTGAAGATTATATAAGGAAGTATCCCGACCAGTGGTTTGTATTTCCCACATTCTGGGTGGGTTAGCAAGCCGGCACCTCGCGCTAAGATGCACCTAGCCCTGATTGGAATTGGGCTAGTGTCCGCCTTGTGGTGGAGTATTGCGTTGGTGTTAGCCTGGTGCTTACACCCAACGCTTATGTGGCACCCGGCGTTTATTGGAATTACGCCGGTGTCCGCCTTGTGGCGGAGTATTGCGTTGGTGTTCGCCTGGTGGCTTAACACCCAACGCTTATGTGGTATTGCGTTGGTGTTCGCCTGGTGGCGAAAATGTCTTGACACCGCAAGTTCAAGATGGTATTATAGTTATAACTATAAAGAGGCGTAAACGCCATACTTTATTTAAGTTATTTTGTGGTTACAGGAGGCCGGGGAAATGACAAAAAAAGATATAGTGTTAAGGGTTTCCGACGAAACTAACTTGAAGCAGATCGACGTAAAGAAGGTCGTCCAGAGGACTTTTGACTGTATCGTTGAGGCTTTGGTCAGAGGAGAAAAGATCGAGCTGCGCAATTTCG
>JAQTUY010000072.1 GCA_028707105.1 Candidatus Omnitrophota bacterium
CTGGATAAAGCGACGATACCGAACCATTCTTCGTTCATATTCTTGTTGCCTTCGGCCCTGATATCGAAATAATAAGAACCGTTAGACCAGCCGGCGTGGGTATCGTGGACGCTCCAGCTTGCCTGGTCGCATTCATTGCTCTTCCACCACTCATCCGTCCATTCAAAGATCGTCCCGCCCAGGCAGTTGCCTGTTCCTTCTTTATTCCCGGCCAGGTTCTGATAGACCTGCCTCCACTGGCTCTCCAGGAAAAAAGCCTGCATATTCTGGTCTTCTTTTTTTAAAAAAGCGTCGTAGGCGTCCGAGCCGAATTCCGATAAAAGTATGGGTTTGTCAAAAGTCGCTTTTAATGAATTAAATAGATTCCCGAAAGTCTTACCTCTATATATAATACAAGCGACCAGGTCTATATCGGGACAGACATTGCTTGCCAGGTCCAGGCCGATCAGCTCGCCGTTGCCTAAAGCCACCGGATGATTGGGGTCGATCTTCTTGATCTCCCGCGCCAGGTCGTTGACAAAAGAATAATAAATGTTCGCCCTCATCTCCCTTTGCCTGGAAGGGTCTTTTTCCTTATCGATCTCTTCGGATGACCAGGGATTTATCCGCCCCGCGAAAGAATAATTGTTCTCATTGCCTAAGATCCATAAAAGTATGCCGGGTTCATCTTTATAATTACGCACCATCGTAAGGACTTCTGTTTTTATTTTTTCCTGAAAAGCCTTATCGGCGTAAAAAGGCCCCGGATAATCCCAGAACCCCAGCCAGCTGCCCATGATCGAACGTATGCCGTAACGCTGATACAGCTCGCCGATGACCTTTTTTACTTCCCCGGGATTATTCCCGTCCCGGTAGAACCTGACCGTATTGACCCCCATTTTGCTCATCAAATCGCCGTCGGCTATCCAGGGCTTATTCGGGTCAGCCCAAAAATCATAGGAATAATCCTGGCCTAAAGGAATAGGGCTGTAACAAACGCCTTTTACAATATATGGTCTACGGTTCACCAGCAATTGATAGTGGCCGTTCTTGAGCTTACGGATGGCGACTTTGGAAGCAGTTGACTTAGGCGAGGCGCCCAAAGAGGCTGCCAATAACAAACTACAGGCCGCCAGCACAAACAAGCGGCCTGTAGTAGTCATTGATCTATAACTTTTATTATTCGTACTTGATCTCATCCAGATAGAAAGTTGCGCCTTGAGGATTGACATCAAGGTTAGTTGCCCAGCAGAAACCACCGATGACATAGGACAAGTCTTTGCCTTTTAGATCGATAGTGTACTGCGTCCATTCTTTGTTCAAAAGCACCGGTCCGATACCCGCGGCATCAGAATCGGAATATTCACCCATTATGCCGCCGATCTTGAACTCCTCGATCCTCTCCCCGCCGTTGGCGCCTTTGGCCCAAAAGGTGACCTTGGTAGCTTTGGAAAGGTCAAAACCTCCGTCAATAGCTCCCCAGTTGTTTGCGGGATTCTGCCAGTAAATGCCTGCCCAGCGGGCTCCCTGAGATGCGTTGGGAGCGTAGATTATCTTAACGCAGGTATCGCCTAAATACGCGTCTTCTTTTGAGGCGGCGTCAAACTTGATATCGCCGTAATCGCCCATCCAGCCCGAAGGGATAAAGTGATTGGTGACCGCTCCCCTGTCAGAGTAGATATAAAAGGGCATATCCTGGGTCTTTTTTGACTCAGGCTTTAGCGCGGTATCCATCTCATATTTGATATCATCGATATAGATCACCGCGCCCTGAGGATTAAGATCGGAAGTGCTGACCCATCCGAATCCTCCGCTGATGTAGCTTAGATCCTTGCCTACCAGGTTAATGGTATATTCTTTCCAGGTGTCGGTCAACTCTATCGGGCCCATCTCTATGTTAGCAGTATCGGGATAGGTGCCTTTTATTCCGCCGACTATGAATTTCTGGATCTTCTCTCCGCCCTTTTCGCCGCGGGCCCAGAAGGTGACCTTGGCCATCCCGGTCAGGTCAAAACCGCCCTTCTTGGTCCCCCAGTTATTGGCGGGATTCTGCCAATACACGCCTGCCCAGCCCTGGCCTTGAGCCTTGGCTGCGCTGTAGGTGAATTTCAGGCAGGTCGTTCCGCCGTGAGGATTGCTCATGCACTGATCATCCAGTTTGATATCTCCGTAGTCACCCATAAACCCAGAAGGGATAAAGTGATTGTCCGGGGATTTCTTGTCAGTGTAGACGGTAAAAGAATCTTTCTTTGCTGCCGCGGGCGCTGCTTCCTGTTTTGCCTCTTCGGCGAAAGCGAAGGCCAGAGACAAAAGCATTATGCAGCCGCTTAACGCCATGATGCTTAGTTTCTTCATTTCCAACACCCCCTTTTTTTACTTTTGTTTCATTTTACTTCGTTTGCTTCGCAAACTTGCGATTTATCCGCGAATATCCTGCTGATATCAAATTTTGATCTTGGCGTTCGGATGTTTGCTCCCTCCTTTCGTCCTCCTGTCCAAAACTCCTGATACATAAAGTAAGATCTACGTAAATGCCTCAAGTAAGGGCTGGCCTTCCCGCTGCCCTGGCTGCATAATCCCAGCCATTCTTCATGCATGAACCCGTCGGGGAACGGCCCGCTGAACAAACCCTTGGTATCGTGGAAGAACGGCTCGTAAGCCTTCCACCACTCATCCAGCCATTCAAATACTATGCCCCCGATGGAATTACCCGCTCCTTCGCTAAAAGCCATGTTCAACTCGATATCTTCCCAGCAGCCGCGGTGATATTCCGCCTGCATCTCTTCCCCGTATTCCGCCGATTTGCCCTGGGCGTGAGCAGGGCAGCCGAATTCCGTGATAAAGGCGGGTTTGTCCGCCTGCTCTCTGACTGCCTGCCAGAAATAGCCAAACCCGTAATCCCCGCGGTAAACATTGGAACCGAAAATATCGATATCGGGGCAATTCCCGGCGAATTTGTCCAAATACAGGGTATCTCCGCTGGCGATAGCTACCGGATGATCCGGATCAATGGCCTTCATTACCCTGGCGGCTTCGTTGGCGAATTTAAAAAAGGCGTCCGGCTCTTTATCGGCATTGCAGGCGTACCCGTAAACATTCTCGTTGCCTAAAAGCCAGCAAAGGATATACGGCTCATCCTTATATTCATTCACCATCGCCGTTACCGACTCAAGCATCTTCTTTTTCTGCTCTTCATCGGTATAATCGGTGCCCGGGTTCCAGGAGGCGCCCGAACCGATGGCGTATTTTCCGAAGAAATCCCCCATGATCACCCGGATGCCGTAAGTATTATAAAGCTCGCGCATCAGCTCTTTGTTCACTTTAAAAGGCTGATGATAAAGGCGGATGGAATTCACGCCCATCTGTTTCATTAGTTCAAAATCCCCTACAGCCGGCTCATCTTTATCCTGGATATTATTCCCGTTCTTATCCACAAAAGCGTCATACGGCCCGTCGATCCTGCCGTTCTTGTTGAAATCTTCCTCCATCCAGTTGCCCTGGGTCTTAAAATCCGGGGATTGCCCGACCTTGGTCGGAGAATAGGTAATAGCCCTTACCACAAACGGCTTGCCGTCAACCATCATCTGCCAGCCGCCGTTCTCATACTGGACTAAGGTAACCTTTCCCGCGCCGATGGTCTTCTTGACCGTTTTATTCACGTTTGCGTTCCTGTTCACGGCCTCCAGGGGATTGGCTTTTACGAATATCCCGGGGTCGGCTATCACGATATCGTTGGCTACGATATTATCAAATCCGTTCTCTATGCGTATACTGGCCCCCTCAAGCTTATATCCTATCTCGGGATGACGGCGCAGCAGGTAATGGATCTTAGCTATGGCTGCCTGCCCGATATACCAGGGAGTATGCCAATAGGTGACCCCGTAGCCTCCGGGAAAATGCACGACAGACGCGTAATACGCCTTGATCGCCTGCTTTATCTGGCCTGATTTTTCCAAAGTCAAACCGGTATAAAACAATCTCACTGCTTGCGGCTCAGGCGAAGTCGCCCATTTAAAAAAAGCCGCCTGCAAATCCGGACTGTGCAGAAAATCCCACTGGTCACCTTCCAGTCTTTTCTCTTTCAGGAATTGCCGGTATTTAGGGTCCCATCTGACCGAAGTCGTGTTAGGGTAAATCCCTTCTCCGACAGCCAGGCTCAAACCCTCCTGGTCAATGATCTCATATTTATAATCCTTGGTCCCGGGATCGTGGAATTTACCGTACTTGGCATAATCCACGATGTCTTCCTTGCCGGGGTCATAAAGCACGATCTTGCTTTCAACCTGGCTGACCCGTTTTTTTTCTTCTACTGCCGCCCCGGCCTGGCCTTCTTCCATCTTCTTGATGCTCTGTTGTGAGACTTCGGCTACTTTCCAATACCACCCGCGCTGGTCCCAGGCCTGCGCGAAAGGATACTTCTTGATAATAATATTAAAAATGTCCTTGGCTTCTTTTTTCTTGCCCTGGTTCATATAAGATTCACCCTGGATAAAATAACAGGTGGCCACATCATTCAGGCTGGAAAAAGAACCGACATCCGATCCGGTAGGTAACCTGGTAAGCGAGAGCTGCTGTTTATCGGCTTCATCCTGATAGAGGTCGATACACTGCTGGGTAACTTTAAAAGTCGCCTCAATATCGCCCTTGCCGTGCGCCTCCCAGGCTTTGATCAACAGGTCTTTGGAAGCGCTCTTATCCTGCGCAAAAGAAAAACCGGGACAGATCACCAGCGCCAAAGCGCAGGCGAGAAAACAAACGCGCAAACCAGGTCTCAAGATATTTTGAAATTTGGATCTTGAATTCATTATCCGACTACCGCTCCGGCTGTAACGCCCTTAATAATATAACGCTGCATCATAAGATAAACCAGTATGATCGGCAGGGCCGTAATAGTAAGGCCCGCCATTAAAAGCGGATATTGAGTGATAAATTCCCCCTGGAAGGTAGTCAGAGCCACCTGCAAGGGCATCAGATTACGCTGGTCAAATATGATCAGCGCCAGCACATATTCATTCCAGACATTCAGGGCATTAAGCACGACTACGACAGCCAGCACCGGCTTGGCCAGGGGCAGGGCCACATGCCACCAGATACCCAGCTTAGTGCACCCGTCGATCCGCGCGGCGTCCTCTAATTCGCGCGGCGTCTTGTCAAAAAATGTTTTTAATAAGAATATGCTGGTAGACAAGCCCACATTGATCATACAGAGGATATAACCTATCTGGGTATTACGCAGGTGCAGTTTATTCAATAAGACATAAAGCGGGACAAAGCTTCCCGGGATGGGGATCATCATCGCCGCCATGAACATATAAAACAGGATATTCCTGCCCGGGAATTCAAAGCGCGAGAAAGCGTAAGCTGCCAGGGAAGCGACAATAACAATACCGGCGACCACGCTTGAGGTATAAAGGACGCTGTTTAAGAAATACCTGCCGAAACCGCCCTCCTGCCAGGCCAACAGGTAATTTTCCCAATGCATTTCTTTAGGGATCAGCGATATATCCGAAAATATGGTCTGCTGGGTCTTAAGGCTGGAACCGAACATCCAGATCAGGGGGAACAAGCAGGTCAACGCCACGCTGATCAGGAACATATGGATCAGCGTGTTTATGACTATGCTTTTAGTCTTGTAATAAATAGGCTGTTTCATTTTTCAGGATCCTTTAACCGCGCAGGTTTTTTAAGCTCCGCCGGCGCGCTTGGAAAGACGGTACTGGATGAAAGATATAGCTACCAGGATCACGCCGAAAGAGAGCCCTTGCGCGCAGGCATACCCGAAACGCGAAGAACCGCGCATCGAAGCCAGTATCCTGAGCACCGGCACCTGCGTATGGTATGCCGGTCCGCCTCCGGTCATGGCGATGATCAAAACGAACGCCTGCATCGTACCCAGGACCGTCAATATCATTACCGTGACCACAACCGGTATCATCAGCGGTATAGTTACGCTCTTAAAGGTATGCCAGGCATTGGCCCCGTCCACCCGCGCCGCTTCATAAAGCTCGCGCGGTATGGTCTGCAAGCCCGCCAAAAATATCAGGAAACCCCAGCCAAAGCCTTTCCAACAGTGCACTATCGCCACGCAATTAAGCGCGGTGGCAGGATCGGAAAGCCAATGCCTTACCAGCTGGGGAAATCCCATCTTTATAAGCCAGCCGTTCAACAGGCCGTAGTTCCCGTCCAATATCCACTGCCAGACCAGGCCGACCACGACCTCCGATAATACCGGAGGAAGAAAAAATATGACCCGGTAAAAATTCTTTAATTTTATCTCGCGGTCGCAGGCCCAGGCCAGGGCAAAGGCTACGGCGTTCTGGAAGGTAAGAGCAATCACGGTGATCCAGCCGACGTTGAGCATCGAGTCCCACCAGATCTTATCCTGGAACAGGATCTCTTGAAAATTCCCCAGGCCCACAAACGTCCGGGTGGGCATTATCCCGTCCCACTCGTACATCCCCAGCTGGAATACCTTAAAGAAGGGATAAATGTAGAATATGGAGAATATCAAAACTGCCGGCATAACAAAGAGATAATTCTCCAGTGTGGACTTGTTTTTCATAATTTTAACGGTTGGGGCGCTTCTTGGCCAGTTCGCGGGCCTTTATCTCCTGCACTTCTTTAGCTACCTGTTCAGGCGTCGACTCTCCTATTACTATAGACTGCAGCTTTTTATCTATCGCTTCGATGACCGTGGGGAACTCCGAGATACCCCAGGTGCTCGGATGGGTAGTCGCGTCCATGTCATCGGCAAATTGCGCCAGTATCGTAGGTATATCCTTCAAAGCCTCCCTGTTCGCCGGGAGGTTGAAAGTAGCGTTGGAAAGGAACGCCTGCTGTTCTTTTTCGGTCAACCACTGCAGGAATTTTACCGCTTCCTCTCTGGTCCTGGACTTGGCATTCACCATAAACGAAGAACCGGCTCCTCCCCATATCGCCATAGGATACTTATCCGAGGCTTTCGGCGGAAGTAAAGCGGCATACTTAAGGTCGGGGTTCATCCCTTTGTAAACATTCACACACCAGGAGCCGTTAAAAGCAAAGACCGCCTTGCCATTCGCGAATAATTGCTCGGCGGTCTTATTGACCATCGTCACCACTCCCTGATACAACACCCCTGACTCCTGCATCTGGCGGAAGAGGTCGAATACCCTGATCCAGTCCGGGTCGGTATAAGGCACCTCTCCTTTGATCGTGGCGATCACCTTGTCCTTGCCCATAATATTAAAGGCGTAATTGTTAGCCAGGCAGTCCATCATCCAAAGTTCTCCCCAGCCGCTGACCATCCCCTGTAATCCGGCTTCCTTTATCTTCTTACCTATATTGAGGAACTCCTCAAATGTTGCCGGGGGTTTCTCGGGATCCAGGCCCATCCGCTTAAAAAGATCCTTATTGTAAAGCATCTGGATGGTCGTAATATCTATCGGAACACCGTAAATGCCGGGCGCAACGCCGTAGGCATTACCCGGAGTAAATTCGTTGACCGCCAGGGCTTTGGCGAAGAAACGCTCTTTCCAGGACGAGGGGCCGTTACCCATCTGCCCGGTGAGGTCCAGTATAAAGCCGGCCTTGACAAAAGAGGCGAAATCCCTCTTTTCCCCCAGTATCCCGAATATATCGGGAAGGTTAGCCCCTTGAGCCGCGGCGCGGACCTTCTGGGTATAAGCATCGGACGGAGCGTAAAGCTCAAAATTCACCTTGACCCCGGTCTTCTGTTCGTATCTTTTTGCCAGTTCTTTGAATGCCGGCTCCCTATCGGTCATCCAATGCCAAACGTTGATCGAAGCAGCTACGCACTGTCCCGACTCCTGCTTAGGAGCGCACCCTGCCAATAATCCCATAACACAAAAAAACAGAAAAACAACGAGGCCAAAACGCGATAAAACCTTCATTTTACCCCCTCTTGCGCTATTTTGATTATCAAGGAAATGGAAATTAAAATTTATCATACTTTTAAGACGCGGTCAAGGCTTTTTATCATTTGCACAATTTACCTTATGTGCCCTTGAAAAATTGCTAAAGATGTGTTATATTTAAGATGACAATTA
>JAQTUY010000073.1:0-5894 GCA_028707105.1 Candidatus Omnitrophota bacterium
ATATCAAAAGATCCTCATCGTTAACCCGTTCGGTATCGGGGACGTCTTATTCAGCACCCCGCTGATCAGCCTGCTGAAGGAAGAGATCCCGGATTCCTTAGTTTCCTACTGGTGCAATGAAAGGACCCGGCCGATACTGGCGAACAACCAGCATCTAGACAAAATATTCCCGCTGGCGCGCGGAGACCTTAAAAAAATATTTGCCGTTTCCAGGATCAAAGGCATAAAAGCGCTGTTTGGCCTTATCAGGCAATTAAAAGCTGAGAAGTTCGACCTGGCTTTCGACCTGTCTTTAGACCACCGCTACAGCCTGCTCCTGAAAATACTGGGAATAAAAAGAAGGATCGGGTTCGATTATAAGGGGCGGGGAAGGTTCCTTACGGATAAGATAAAAATAGAAGGCTACGCGGGTAAACATATGGCTGAGCATTATTTAAGCCTAATAAAATTCCTCAATCTAGAGCCTAAGGCAACCGGGCTGGGACTGTATCCTTCAGAAGAGCAGATTGGGAAGGCTAAAGCAAGCCTTA
This sequence comes from Candidatus Omnitrophota bacterium, assembly GCA_028707105.1. Next base: position 531 of record JAQTUY010000073.1, read on the forward strand.
GCGGCCTGGGAATATCCGAAAAAGACCTGCTCATCGGTATTGCCGCTGGCGCCGGCGCCAGCTGGGGAAAAGACGCCCAGCTGAAACGCTGGCCGGCAGTGAAATTCGCGCAATTAGCGGATAAGATCATGGATAACCTAAACGCCAAGGTCCTGCTTCTGGGAAACGAAGAGGAAGAGGATATCGCGGATACGATGATCCGTAATATGCGCAATAAACCCCTGGATCTGACGGGAAAAACCACCTTGGAAGAATTAATAGCCCTGATGAGCCTTCTTAATATCGTGATCGCCAATGACGGCGGAATGCTGCATATGGCAGTGGCCGTGGGGACAAAGACAGTATCTATATTCGGCCCGGTGGATGAGGCGGTTTACGGGCCCTATCCGCCATCGCCGGACCATATCGTGATCAAGAATAGCGGCGCTTCCTGCCGCCCATGCTACCGGAATTTCAGGATGCCGCCCTGCGAGAAAAACAGGGATTGTCTGGCCAATCTTACGGTCGAAGATGTCTATTCCGGAGTCAAAAAACTTCACGCCGGGACCATAAAATGAAATATAAACCGACAGAAAAGATACTATTCGTGGACAGGGACGGCGTTATAAATAAATACCCCGGTAATTTTAAGTACGTCACCTCCTGGAGCTCATTTAAATTCCTTCCCGGGGTAAAGAAAGCGCTCAAAAAACTGAATAACGCCGGTTTTAAAATATTCATTATCTCCAACCAGGCCGGAGTCTCCAAAGGGCTGTATTCCCAGAAAGCCCTGGATAAGCTTACCCGCCGGATGTTACTGGGCATAGAAAGTTACGGAGGAAAAATAAGCGGGGTTTATTATTGCATCCATCGCGATATAGACAAGTGTTCCTGCCGCAAGCCAAAACCGGGGCTGATCAAGAAAGCGCTCAAAGAACACGGGTTCGCCAGATCCCCTCTGAAAAATACCTATATGATCGGCGATAGTATACGGGATATCCAGACCGGGAAGAACGCGGGATGCCGAACCATCCTTGTATTATCGGGAAGAGACAAACTAAAAGATAAAAGATCGTGGCAAATACAGCCGGATTTTATCGCTAAAAACTTACTTAACGCTACGGATATATTACTATCATGAGATTACTAATAGTTTATACACAGGCGGGAGAGGGGCATCGCCGGGCGGCTACGGCTCTTTATAATTACCTGCTGGAAAGCCATAAAGAGCTGGAGATAAAACTTATCGATACCCTGGACTACTCCAGCTTACTATTCAGGAGCGTCTACAACCAGCTTTATACTCTCTGCATAACCCGGATGCCCTGGATGTGGGCCGGAGCATACCATTTGAGCCGGATCAGGCTTATGCGCCCCGTTATCAAGCAGCTGCGTTATTTCGTGAACGGCTTCAATACGGCCGGATTCGTGAAATTTCTCTCGGAATACCGGCCCGATGCCGTAGTCGTAACCCATTTCCTGCCTTCAGCGGTAATATCCTGCCTCCGGGAAAAAAAACGGATAAACACGCGCCTGATCAGCGTGATCACGGATTATAACGTGCATCCGTTCTGGCTTACCAGCGCAACCGACATCTACACCGCTCCCTGCGCCTATGCCAGGGACGAGTTGATCGCCGATAACGTGCCCCCGGAAAAAATAAAGATCACCGGCATACCGGTCGACCCTAAATTTACGGCTAAGTACGATCAAGGCGCCAGCCGCCTTAAATTGGGCATATCCGATAAACGCTTTACGGTTTTACTGGCCACATCCGGATTCGGGATCGGGCCGATCGAGAAGATAGCCGACCTCCTGCACAACGACGTTCAACTTCTGGTCGTATGCGGACGCAACGAAAAATTATACAAAAAATTATTATCTAAGAATTATCCCGCGGTCAAAATATTCGGTTTCGTCAACAATATGGAAGAATTGATGGCTTCCTGCGACATATTCATCACCAAGCCGGGAGGAATGACCATCACCGAAAGCCTGGCCATGGGCACACCGATGATGTTCATATCCGCCATACCCGGCCAGGAAACAAGGAACGCGGCGATCATGGCCGGCTACGGCGTAGCGATAATCCCCGAAGACTTAAGCGCCTTAAAAAAAGACATCCTGGAGCTAAAAGAAAACCCGGAGAAGCTCAGCCTGATGCGGGAAAAAGTCAACCTGATAAGAAAGCCGCTCGCCTCCAAGGAGATCTCGGAATGCTTTTTGCCAAGGTAGTATTAGGGCTGCCCCTGCGCACCGCTTTTGACTACCTCATCCCCCAGGAACTGGAGAAGAAAGCCAAGCCCGGGATAAGGACGCTCGTCCCTTTCAGGAATAAAAAACTGACCGGCTATATAGTAGGCCTGGCGCCCGAGACCAGTATAGAAAAAGTAAAGCCCATCTACGGCCTGATCGATGAGACCCCTGTTTTAAACCCCTGCCTCTTAAAGCTCACGCGCGAGCTTAGCGACTATTATCTTTGTTCCTGGGGCGAAGCTATCGAAAGCGCCCTGCCCTCGCCCATAAGAAAAGGCAAACCGGTCGATATCCTGAAGGACGCGCGCCAAACAGGAGGGACATCTCCGCAACAGTCCCGCAACATCCTGCTGCATAACCTTAACCGGGAAGGTAACTTCGAGCTCTATCTCAAGGCAATAAAAGAAACTATCGATTCCGGCAAGGCAGTGATCTTTTTAAGCCCGGAGATAGAATACGCGCTCCGGGTTCAAAAAATGATCAATGAAAAGCTCGGGCTGGAGAGCGCGTTATTACACAGCCGCCAGACCGATAATGAACACCTCGACCAGTGGCTGCGGATAAAGAACGGCGCGGCAAAAATAGCCGTAGGCACGCGCCTGGCGGTATTTGCCCCTTTCGATAAAACCGGATTGATAATCGTGGATAATGAGGGGGACCCTTCTTACAAACAGGACCAGACGCCGCATTACCATGCCCGGGAAGCGGCTTTTATGCGGGGCAGGATCGAAAAAGCGAAGGTGATCCTGGGTTCATTAAGCCCGTCCCTGGAAGCCATACACCTGGCTAAAACAAACAAGATCGAATACTCCTTCACAGATAAAAAGTCCTTCCCCGAGATTACGGTCATCAATATGAAGACCGGAGCGGGGTATCAAAAACAAAAGACCGGGCTCTCTTATCAATTGCAATCCCGGATAGACCAGGCGATACAGGACAAGGAAAAGATCCTGGTATTCCTAAACCGCAAGGGCTTTGCCACGACAGCCGCCTGCCCGAATTGCCATAAGATCCTGCGCTGCCCCAGATGCGACGTAAACCTGGCCTACCAATTCAAGGACAACCTCCTGGTCTGCCGTTATTGCAACTATAAGATGCCCGCGCCTAACCTCTGCCCGGATTGCGATGCCAGTTATATCCGCTATTCCGGGATAGGGACCGAAAAAATAGAAAGCGAATTTTCCCGCCTTTTCCCGGCGGCCAGGATATCCCGGATGGAAGATGAAGGGTCCAGGCCCGAGGAGACCGATATACTGATCTCTTCGCGCCCGCTCCTGGGCAAGGTGCGGGGAAACTTCAGCCTGACGGCGGTAGTCTCGATAGATAATTCCCTTAACCGGACGGATTTCCGGGCGAGCGAAAAAACCTACGCGCTGCTGCTTGGCCTCCTGGCACAGACCGATAAGAAGATGTTCATCCAGACCTACCTGCCCACGCACTACTGCTTCTGGTCCCTGCTTAACAAAAATATCAATTCCTTCTACGAAAAAGAGCTGAAATTCAGAAAGCAAGTTTCTCTCCCGCCTTTTAGCCACATTATCATAATAAAGATACGGGGCAGGAACGCAGAGAAGGTCAAAGAGCGGGGCACGTCATTGCTGGAAAAACTTAACGCCCAGAATTCCGGCAAAAAGATAGTGATAACGGCGCTTAACGAAACAGGAATGGAAAAATTGCGGGGCAACTTCTATTCCTATATAAGCGTAAGATCAAGCGATCTAAAAGATGCCCTGCGATTTATAAATAAAAATATACAAGATTTCCGGCATTCGGATATAATAGTAACAGCGGACGTTGATCCGCTCTGATAACCATACCGCGTACAAAAAAATGAATATCATATTTTTCGGAAGTTCAAAATTCGCCGTGCCCGCGCTAAGAAAGATCGGCCAGGCCGGATATAATATCGCCTGCGTTATCACCCAGCCTGACCAGAAAAAGGGCAGGGGGCTAAAAAAATCATTTACGCCGGTCAAAGAAGCGGCATTAGAGCTGGGCCTCAAAGTCCGCCAGCCCGCGCGCCTTAGAAACCGCGAAGAAATTGAATTTTTAAAAAAGGCCGGCCCGGACCTTTTCATAGTAATAGCCTACGGCAGGATCCTTTCCGCTGAAGCCCTGGGCATCCCCAGGATATTCGCCGTCAACCTGCACGCTTCTTTATTACCGGAATACCGGGGAGCGGCGCCGATCAATTGGGCCCTGATCAACGGCGAGAAGATAACCGGCAATACGATAATCCGGATGAACGAAAAGTTAGATGAAGGGGACATAATCGCCCAGCAGCCGCAAGAGATCGATGAGGACGACACTGAAAGTACATTAGAAGAAAAACTGGCCGTAAGCGGCGCAGAGCTGCTCCTTTCGGCCCTGCCCGCTATCGAGAAGGGGTCCTGCCGCTTCACCGCTCAGGACGGACAAAAAGCCACGCTGGCCCCCAAACTGCACAAGCATAACGGAGCGATCGACTGGGCTAAAACAGCAACGCAGATCCGGGACCTCATCCGGGGCGTAAATATCTGGCCGGGAGCTTTTACCCGCCATAACGGCAGGATCCTCAAAATCCATTCCGCGCAAGTCATAAACGAAGAGGCCGCGGATCTTCCGGGCACAATAACCCAAGCCTCACCTTCCGGCATAATAGTAGCCGCGGGAAAATATAAACTCCTGATCAAAGAATTACAGGCCGAAGGCAAGCGCAAAATGACCGCTAAAGATTTTATTTCCGGCTATAAGCTGGCCGCGGGCCAGATACTTGGATAAGTTAAAAAGGAGACTGCTTAAGATGAAGATCCTGGATGTAGGATGTTCTAAAAATAAGATGAAGGGGGCGATCGGCCTGGATATAAATAAAGAGAGCCACGCGGATATTGTCTGCGACCTGGAAAAGATCTTTCCCATCAAGGACAACAGCTTTGACCGTGTCTATTGCAAACACCTGCTTGAGCATTTAAAAGACCCGGAAAGCGTCATCAGGGAGATATACCGTGTATCTAAAGACGGGGGGCGCGTGACGCTTGAAGTACCGCATTTCTCATCCCATATCGCCTATTCCGACCTGACCCATAAGAGGTATTTTTCGTATGTCATGCTCAACAAACTGGTGGGCATCGTCCCCCATAAGACCGTAAA
>JAQTUY010000073.1:5994-8012 GCA_028707105.1 Candidatus Omnitrophota bacterium
AACCTAAACAATATGCCAGAATTAAGAAAAGATCCTATTATCGGCAGGTGGGTGATCATCGCCACTGAACGCGCCAAGAGGCCGGACCAGTTCGGTTCCATGCCCAAAGGCCCGGAAGAAGGAGCCTGTCCTTTTTGCGAAGGCCAGGAAACACGCACCCCGCCGGAGATCTACGCTTTACGGACCCATAATACCCCCGCCAACACACCCGGATGGCAATTAAGGGTGGTACCGAGTATCGCGCCGTTCTTGCGCATAGAAGGGGAACTGGACCGCCAGGGTAAAGGTTTATACGACCTGATGAGCGGCATCGGCGCGCACGAGATCGTTATTGAAACCAACCAGCATATCGGTAACATGGCCGACCTTAACGACGAGCAGATCACCAAGGTCATCACCTGTTATATCGACCGTATGCTTGACCTGGAAAGAGACAGGCGTTTTAAATACGTGCTGGTATTCAAGAATTACGGCTGGACAGCGGGAGGCGGACGGGTAAAACACGCCCGCTCCCAGATAATCGCCACCCCGGTAAATCCCAAGCGCGTTAAAGAAGAGCTTGCCGGAGCGCAGCGCTATTACGAACAGCACGAAAGATGCATCTTCTGCGATATGATCAAGCAGGAGATGGACCAGAAAGACAGGGTCATTTTGGATATAGACGGATTTTTAGCGGTCGTACCCTTTGCCGCGAGATTCCCTTTTGAGATCTGTATCGTTCCCAAGAAGCATTCCTCTGATTTTACGGCTCTGGATATGGGCGCCAGGAGAGACCTGGCAAAAATGATGCGGCTTGTCCTATCCAAGTTAAAGAAGGGCTTAAACGACCCGCCTTACAACTATATATTGCATACCGCTCCTTTCCGCAGGGCCAAGAGCGGATACTGGAAGACGATCGACGAAGATTACCACTGGCACATCGAAATAATGCCGCGCCTGACCCGCGTGGCGGGATTTGAATGGGGAACGGGTTTTTACATCTGCCCGTTACCGCCGGAAAACGCGGCTAAGTTCTTAAGAGAAGTCGAGGTAGGAGCATAATATGGCAGAATTACGCAGGGATCCGATAGTGGGAAGATGGGTAATCATAGATACCGACCACCCCAGCGGCCCCCAGGATTTCGAAAAAGAAGAGAGCGTCTTTAGCGGAGGGACTTGCCCTTTTTGCTACGGCAGCGAAGGCATTACCCCTAATGAAATAGAATGCATCCGGGACCCTAATACCGCGCCCAATACCCCGGGCTGGCACGTGCGCGTCATCCCCAACAAATTTCCCGCATTACAGATCGAGGGAGACCTGGAAAGAAGGGGCAATGGTATTTATGACATGACCAACGGCGTAGGCGCGCACGAAGTACTGGTCGAATCGCCTTACCATACCAAGGATATCCCCGAGTTACTGAACTCTGAAGTTGAAAACGTCATATCCATGTATTGCCGGCGGGCAATAGACCTTGCCCGGGATACGAGATTTAAATATATAATGTTCTTCAGGAACTACGGGCAGTCTGCCGGGGCGTCATTGGAACACCCGCACACTCAGCTCATCGCCCTGCCGATGGTCCCCAAGAGCGTACTGGAAGAATTGCAGGGAGCGCAGGAATATTTTGATTATCGCGAGCGCTGTATTTTCTGCGACATCATCAGGCAGGAGCTGCAGAAAAAAGAAACGGTCATCCTGGAAAATAAGCATTTCCTGTCTTTTTGCCCGTTTGTTTCACGCTTCCCCTTTGAAATATGGATAATACCGAAGAAACATAACGCATATTTCTTCCAGTTGACCAAAGAGGAAATACCGAGCCTGGCGGCGATATTAAAAGATACCCTGGCGAAATTAAAAAAGACCTTGTCTCATCCGTCTTATAATTACGTAATCCACACCTCTCCCATAGACGGCGGAGACGGAGATCATTACCACTGGCACATCGAAATAATGCCGCGTTTAACGCGCGTGGCGGGCTTTGAATGGGGAACGGGGTTCTACATCGTGCCCACACCACCGGAACTTGCGGCAGTTT
>JAQTUY010000074.1:0-1405 GCA_028707105.1 Candidatus Omnitrophota bacterium
AAGTTTTATCCGCCAGATACAAATACATAATGGTCGATGAATATCAGGATACCAATAAACTGCAGGCGTATATCACTTGTCTCCTGGCCGGTGAGCATAAGAATGTCATGGTGGTCGGGGATGACTCCCAGAGTATCTATTCTTTCCGGGGCGCGAACTTTAAGAACATTATTGATTTTCCCAGGATCTTTCAGGGTACCAGGGTCATCACCCTTGAGGAAAACTATCGTTCCAGCCAGCCGATCCTGAACCTGACGAATGAAGTCATCTCTATGGCCAGGGAAAAGTTCGATAAGACATTATTTACCAGGAAGAAAGGCGACGCTCTGCCGGTCTTTGTGGACGCGGCGGATGAATACGCCCAAACCAGGTATGTGGCGGACAAAATATTGGAATTGAGGGAAGGGGGCATTGAACTTAATGATATGGCGGTACTTTTCCGTTCGGGTTGGCATTCTAATGATCTGGAGGTAGAGCTTGCCAGCCGGAATATCCCTTTTGTCAAATACGGGGGTCTAAAGTTTTGCGAGGCAGCGCACATAAAGGACGCTATGTCCTATTTGCGGATTGTCTATAACATATTTGATGAGGTAAGCTGGTACCGGGCGCTGCTTTTGATGAGGGGGGTAGGCCCCAGGAGCGCGCAGCGGGTAATGAATGAGGTGATAACCAATAAAAAAGGGATCCAATTAGAGGATAAAACCATTGTCAAGACGCAGGATATGGAAAAACTCTTCATTTTGCTTCGAAAAGTCGATCCGGCAAAAGAGAGTCCCGCGCAGATACTGCGTTTATTCCTTGAATATTACCAGCCTTTATTAAAAGATAAATATGATGATTTTCATAAGCGGTTAAATGACCTGGATTCATTGGAAAGGATAGCCTCGCGTTACGCCTCCCTGGAAAGCTTCCTGACCGATATGGCGCTTGAGCCTCCGGAGCGGGGAATAGTCGAAGCCGGGAGAAAGGATGGGGATGATCCTTGTCTTACCTTGTCTACCATTCATTCGGCAAAGGGATTAGAATGGCACACGGTCTTTTTGATCTACGCGGCGGAAGGGCATCTGCCTTCTTATCTGTCGCTTGAAGACGCCGATGGTATAGAGGAGGAAAGGCGCTTATTTTATGTGGCTTCTACCCGGGCTAAGGAGAATCTTTTTCTATTGAAGCCCCATATGGAGCGTTCACCTAAAGCCTACATGAATGACGGCGGCACAGTCTTCACCCAGGTCTCCCGTTTTCTTGAGGAGGGCGGAATAATAGATAAATATGTGAATATCGATTCGTCCGCGGATCTTGAGCAGCCGCAAGAGATCAGCCCTTACAGGGAGCAGGGGAAAAAGGGCGCGCGGGACAAGGAATTTTTTGATATGATGAAAGACTATTTTCGTTATCATGATTAGAG
>JAQTUY010000074.1:1505-7986 GCA_028707105.1 Candidatus Omnitrophota bacterium
AAATTAATATTGACTAGCGCTTTAAGAAGCGGTAATCTTAACAGTTAATGGGTACTCAAAAAAGAGAGTATAGCCGTCTCATTAATACCATCATTACCCTTGGCTCTATTCTTATCGGGCTGGGGATCCTTCTTTTTGTCGCCTCCAATTGGGATAAGATCAACCGTCCCGCCAAGATCCTGATCATCTTCAGCGTGATATCACTTTTTAACCTGGGCGTTTACTATTTCCGCTTCATTAAAAATACTTATTTAGGGCTGACCGAAGGTTTTTGCCTTATTGGTTCATTTGCTTTCGGCGCAGGTATCTGGCTTATCGCCCAGATCTACCAGATCCATTATAATTTTTCCGCCGGTATACTCTTTTGGATATTAGGGATCCTGGCGGCAGCCTATATTTACCGTTCCTGGACGGTAATGGTCCTTTCTTCCATATTAAGCCTGATCTGGCTTTCTTCCTATCAGACATATTATTTCAACAGGGAGGCGTATGGTTTCTTCGCGTTGGGTGCCCTGATAATGGCCCTGGCCTATGATCTTAAGTCCAGATTCTCCATTTTTATTATTATTGTTTCTACCTGCGTATGGATAGCCCATTTCTGGACGCTTAAACACTCCGGGCTGGATAATTATTACTGGGAGCATGGGATGTATACGGCCCATTTACTTCTGGCGGCGATATATATGGTATTCGGCTTTTTGCTTTATGGCGCGGGTATGTGGCAGGCGCGGATCCAGCGGTTGGTTTCTTACTCATTCCTGTATAAATTCCTGGGTATCGTTTTTATCGCTTTTTCCACCTATTCCATAACCTTTGTCCATCACTATTCTAAACACCATAGCGGATATTGCCCGCCGGCTATAATGGCGCTTATCCTGATACTTGCCGTTTTATCCGCGGCAATAATATCTTGCCTTTACAATCTGGCTAAAAATAAGCAGGACCTGATCGAGTCCGGGATATTGTTTTATTTTCTCATTGCTTCCCTGTCGGCGATATTCCTGTCATTCGCTTTTCCCGCGGCGGGATCGGGGCTGATCAATATCCTTCTGATAGTTGAGACGCTGGGATTCATTTATCTGGGGTTTGCCATAAACAGCGAAGGCATATTCCGCCTTGGGATACTTATTTTCTTCATTGACGTGTTAAGCAGGTATTTTGATATCCTCTGGAAGATGATGCCGCGTTCGCTCTTATTCATATTCGGGGGCGCCCTGTTGATCGCCGGCGCGGTATTTGCCGACCGCAAAAGGCGCCAGCTTGAAGAGAAGATGCGTAAGACACCGATAAAATGAGCAAAAAAATAACAGCTTTATTTATTTTAGTGTTCCAGATCCTGTTTTTAACGGGTATGGTCGCGTATCATCAGGCCAAGCTGGCGGGCGCCGATCGTATCCTGCTTAAGACCGTGCCTTACGATCCCCGCAGCATATTTCGCGGGCCGTACGTTGACCTGACCTATGAAATAAGTTCTTTACCGTCAACCCTGCTTAAGGACATAAAAGCCGCGGATATCAAGTCCGGCGATGAATTATTTGTCGGGCTGGCAAAAAACGGCGATTATTGGGCGGCTATGGGTATTTACAAAGTCCGGCCGTCTACCGGCGGAGTATTCCTGCGCGCCAGGGTCAGTGAGTACTGGAGGTATTATTCCGGCAACGACAATGAGAGGGAGCGAAAGATAAATCTTAAGTACGGCATTGAATCATTTTTTCTGAATGAGGAGCGCGCCAAAGAAGTAGAGAAGGTCAGTACCCGGCAGCATGGCCAGTGGGAACAGACGCAGCAGGCAAAGGATAAGCGCATCCAGGAGCTGGACGCGGAAGCTTATCGTATCCGCAAGGCCGGCATATCCGAATGGTGGGTAAGGCTGCTGGATAAAGAGATAGAAGTTTGGCTGGCGCAGGGCCTGATCAGTCAGGAACAAAAAAACATTATGCATGATAAATACGCCAGGGCGATGGATCTAATAGAAAAGGTGGAGAAAGAGGTTTCTACGGGTAACCTGCCCGGGCAGAAGCCGCTTATTGTAGAGGTAGCTGTTGACCGCAGCAGTAATGGGTATCCGGTCAAGCTATTTCTTGATGGCAAGGAATACAAGTAGTAAACGGGGCCGGAAAAAATGGGGTCAGAATTTTTTTTACTCCAGTGTTTTAACGAAAAATAATTCTGACCCCATTTTTTATGGTTTTAGGTTTTAGTATGAGGGGGAGGGAGCGATGGCTAATTTAAGATGGCAGTCATTTGCGGGAGTAGAGAAGTATATCCGCAGCACATACGGCGAAGACGGTTTTCGTAAGATCGTTGACGCCCTTGATCCCGAAGACAGGGATGTCGTCATGAGCAAAGATCAGACCCTGCCGTGGTATCCGGCGCGGGCATTCATTAATCTGATTCGCGCCGTGGATAAGATATACGGTAAAGGGGATAACGCGCTTTGCCGCGAGATCGGAAAATTCAGCGCTAACGAGTCTTTTACGGGGATTTATAGGGTTTTTATCCAGTTTGCCAACCCGCGTTTTGTAATTAACAGGGCCGCTCTGGTGTGGAGGATGGTATATGACTCGGGGAACGCCGATGTTTCATATCTTAATGACAAAACCGTAATTTTTAAGGTCAGGGACTTTGACAGCCCGGACAAGGCATTATGTAAAGAAATAGAAGGGTATTTAGAAAAGGTCATCGGAATGTCTGGAGTGCGCGACGCGCTCGTAACCGAAAAAAAATGCCGCTGTAGTAAAGATGAGTATTGTGAATATGAAATAAAGTGGCAATAGAAGCGGCCCGGCAGTATAAACTAAGATAAAAGGGAGAGAACATGGGCAAAAAAATATGTTTAATGATGGCGGTATTTATATTGGTATTTACAGGTTATTTGTTCGCACAGGAGTTTTCTGCGGATGTAGTTACCACGAGCAAAGATGGGAATTTTACCGGTAAGCTCTATGTTGCTAAGGATAAGGTCAGGATGGAGAACGCTCAGAGCATAATGATCAGCCGGCTGGATAAAAATATCATGTGGCTTTGCCTGCCGGACCAAAAGATGTATATGGAGCAGCCGATAGATATGAGCAGTTTTGCCGCCTCGGCTGAAAAAATGCCGGGTGAAATAAACCGCGAACTTATGGGCCAGGAAGAGGTCGATGGCCATATGACCGATAAATATAAAGTGAGCTATTCATTCCAGGGTTCATCCGGCACGACCTATGTCTGGATAACCAGGGATTCGAACATCCCGATCAAGACCCAGGCCGGTGACGGCAGCTGGAAAATGGAGTATAAGAATTTTCAAGCAGGAACGCAACGCGCTGATCTATTTGAACTTCCGGCAGGTTATCAAAAATTATCAATGGACAACTCTATGATGGGAAATATGCCGATGGACCTGGGAGATCTGGGTATTCAGTAGCGCATTTCGTTGCGGGATAAGGAGGATCTAGTGGGGTTTAGACGAAACAAGAGGGCCTTAATTATCTTGGCGGCATCGGCATTGCTCCTGGGGGGATGTTCTTTTTTTGGCGGTATTAACAGCGCGGAAAAACTGGCCGCGGCGTTCAGGAGCAAAGGGATAACTTACCATACCGCGACTAAGGTTCCGGTTAAATCCAACAAGAATGTCCGGACAGGGGAGGTCTTGAAAGTCAATGAGGCCCTGGATTTGAAAGGACAGGATTTTTTCGCGGAAATAGTGCGGATCAACGATAAACGTTCTTATGAAAAATTCAAGCCCGCGTTAGAGATGTCCCTGGCCATGATCGAAATGGGGTACAAGAAGCCCCGTTCTTCGATCCCAGCCTATCTTAAATATCCCTTCATTATCATAGTCATTGAAGAGCCCGCAAGCGGGGATGTCTACAGCGCTTTGAAAAAGATATTCCCTAATGAGCCTATCACCGAAGTTGTGGCCAGCGAGGAAGGTTATAAGCTGATCGAACAACTCAAGTCTCAGATACAGACTATGTTCCAATAGGTCGATACGGATAAAAAATACTTGACAGTGTTACTAAAATTGTTATAATAATGGCAAGTGTATCAAATACAATATTTAATGTAACTACTTTAAGTGACATGGGAAAAAATTACATATCTTCTAAAGAAGTAACTAAAAAATTCGAGATCTCTTATCCTACTCTGACCCACTATACCAATATCGGCCTTTTAAGGATAGTGGGTAGAAAAGGCAACAAAAGACTTTATGACGAAGAGGGAGTGGGCCGGAGGATCCCCAAGATCAGGGAGCTTGTTAACCGGGGCTATCCTTTAAGGTTGATAGCCGACATGCTAAAAGATGAGTTACTATAGACTGTTAGGTTTAGAAAAAGAGCCGTTTTCCACCAGCCCCGATCCGAAATTTTTTTACGAGTCGCGCGAGCATCACGCGGCGCTTATGCGTTTGGTAATCGAGATACGGCTGCGCCGGGGTTTGAGCGTGATATTAGGAGATGTGGGAACGGGAAAGACAACGCTTTCACGTAAATTATTCCAGATGCTTAAAGAACGCGAAGATATTATCTTTCACATGATACTCGACCCTACCTATGATACGGAGGAGCTTTTTTTGAATTCGCTCATCCGTACCTTTAAGCTTGAAATAAAAAATGAGCATCCCACTATCCTGGATTATAAAGAGGCGATCAAAGATTACCTTTTTAAGACCGGGGTGGAGGCGAATAAAACGATTGTACTTCTCATAGATGAAGCCCAGAAGCTTAATTCCATTTCGCTTGAAATACTGCGGGTACTTCTTAATTATGAGACCAATGAGTATAAACTGCTGCAGCTTGTTTTCCTCGGACAGCTTGAACTTCTTCCTCATCTTCGGGAGATGAATAACCTCTGGGACCGCATTAGCCTTAAATATGTCATCAACCCTCTTGACGAACAGGAAACAAAAGAGATGATCGAGTTCAGGCTGAGGGTGGCCGGGTATAACAGCCCAGTTGAATTCTTTACCGAAGAGGCCATCAGGGAGATCTACCGTTATACTCAAGGTTATCCGCGCCGCATTTCACTGATCTGCCATAACGCGTTAAAAGCCTTAATGATGGATAATAAGACCGTTGTAGACGCGGCATTGATCAGGGATCTGGTCGCCAAGGATATTACCGCAACCGTTCAGGTATAAGGAAACATATGCCGGCAAAGGAAAGAGAAGACATTACTCCCGAAGAAAAGCTGCTCAAGATAATTGAGGATCCCGCGTCCCAGGCGAATAAGTTAAATCTTGGCGTCAAAGAAAAAACGATAGAGTTAAACCCATTTCTTTCCCGGCTTAAGGATTTTCATGTTGATCGGGAAACCGTCATGGGGTATGTTAATATCTGGAACGCGAATAAGGCTTTGGCAGTCTTGTGCGTCCTGCTCACGTTTTTCTGGATCTATGATTTCGTGAATTCCGGCTTAAATTACAAGAAGCGCCTGGACGGGATAGTCTCGGCGGCGGCAGTTTCGCGGGCAATAGCAGCTGCGACGCCGTTTACCGGAGCCGAGCCCCGGGATGTCCTGGCGCATGCCAAGAGGCGCAATATCTTTACGCTCCTGCCGCCGAAACAGGAGGTCATTCAGACGCAGGCGCTCGAACAGGCCGCTGGAAATTATAAGCTGGTCGGCATCATCTGGTCTGATAATCCTCAGGCGATGATCGAAGATGGCAAGGCCGGGAAAACAAACCTCTTTAGCGAAAACGAGATAATGGGAGATTTTAAAATAAAGAAGATATTGCGCAATAAGGTCATCATCAGCAAGGATGCGATGGAGTGGGAGCTGCGATGAGGCACAATCTGACCGTCTTTTGTTTTTTTAGCATTTTACTGCTTGGTTTAGCGGCCGGGTATTTCGCGTTCGCCCAGGGAGGCGAGTATCCTGAAGGCAGCGCGGCCATGCCGCCCGCGCCTGCAGCGCCGGGCCAGGCCGCGCAGCCATACGTAACACCCGCAACTCCTTCTTCCGCGCAGGATGATGAGCAACCCGAGGTTTCCGCTGCCGCGGGGCCTAAGCTTAGTTCGGATGAGGTGGAGCGCGGGGTGAAGATCGCCGGCGGAAGCGAAAGGATCTCCCTGGACCTCAAAGGGATAGATATTATCGAGTTGTTCCGGATACTTTCCATGAAGATGGGGATTACTATTGTCCCCAGTAAAAGCGTGGGCGGCAGGGTGAATATCTATTTAAATAACCTTACCTTTGAGGATGCCCTGGATGTCATACTCCTGAGCCAGGATCTTGCTTGCGAGAAGAACGGGAATATCATCAACATCATGACCTCGGGAGAATACGAAAAGCTATACGGGAAGAAATATAACGAGAAGCGCAGATACGAAAGCCTTAAGCTGGTATACGCCAAACCCGCCAACGTCTTTAATGCCATAAGCCAGGTCAAGTCCGATATCGGAAAGATAATCGTTGATGAATCCTCCGGCACGATCCTCCTGATCGATATCCCGGAAAAGCTGGAATTGATGAAAAAGACCATCGCCGAGCTGGA
>JAQTUY010000075.1 GCA_028707105.1 Candidatus Omnitrophota bacterium
AAAGTCACCGTTTCCGTAAGATCCGAAATATAGCCGGCCCGTTATCCTTTAAGATGTGATTAAAATCAAATCCAAGAAGTTAATATCCTGCCTGATCGCTTTCTTCGTGGTTATCTTATGCGCCAGTTTGCTGCCGTACTTTCGAAGCCCTTCACTGGATACGGTTAAATACCCGCTGAAAGTTTTCGCGTTCATAAACCGTGAGATCAGCGCGGTAATATTCTACCATCGCAATTTCACCGAAAATATAAGACTGAGAAATGAGAACGGCTTACTCAGGCAGGGTTTAAATCAGGCAAGGGAATACTACCTGGAGAACCAGCGCCTCAAGGGCCTGCTCTCTTTTAAAGCCGAGTCTCCTTATCGGGTGATACCCTGCCGCGTAATAGGCAGGGACGCGGCAAGCTGGTCGTCAGTCGTGATTATCGATAGAGGTAAAAGCAGCGGGATTAAAGCCGATATGGCGGTCATTACTTCAGACGGACTTGCCGGCAGAGTCATAGAAACAGGGCAATTCACCAGCAAGGCCATGCTTTTAAATGACCCGAACATGGGGGTATCGGCGCTGGTCCAGCGCAGCCGCCAGGAAGGATTAGTCTGCGGCACCTGGAATAATAATCTCCTGGTCATGCGTTATTTATCCAGCGACGCCGATATCAAGGCGGGCGATGTGATCGTCGCTTCCGGATTAAGCCCGCTCTACCCTAAAGGGATGCTCATCGGAACGGTCAAGGAGGTGGGGGTCGATTCGTCCGGGCTCAGCTTATACGCGTTTATTAATCCTCAGGCGCGCTTAAACGCCCTGGATGAAGTGCTGGTGGTGGTAAGATGAATAATACTTTATCGTCCGGTATGATCGAAGCGCCAAGGCCGTTGGTCATGCCGAAGATATTAATGGTCTGCGCCCTGCTTTTGCTGGCAATATTGCAGAGCACCGTTGTTGGCAGGATCGGGATATTTAATATTAAGCCTGACCTTTTATTGATCGCTGTGGTTATCGTGGCCTTGGGCTCTTCCTGGAAGTGGGCGCTTTTTTTCGGGTTTACCGCGGGGTTCTGCAAGGATATCTTCGGCAGCTCAGCTTTCGGGATATATACTCTTATTTTAAGCACTTTGGGTTTTTTGTGTTTTGAGTTGTCTAAGAGCCTGATGATAGAGACGCGCTTGAGGCTTCTTATCACCGTGGCTCTGGCCGCGGCTTTTGAATATATGGTCCTTGCGTTATTCCTGGCATCTTCAGGCGATCCTGTCCCTTTCGGGATATTCCTGCGCTCCGTGCTGATCGGTTCCGCCTATAGCGCCGCGTTTTCTCCGCTCGTGTTAAAATTATTTAAATTTATCGAAAAATGAGAATAAAAGTTTTTCGCATATTACTGGCGGGTTTATTTATTTTTCTGGCGTTATTCCTTTTCCACCTGCAGGCCTTGAACGGCCGTAAGTACGCGCAGCTTTCCGACAGCAACCGCGTGCGGATCATCCCCCAGCAGGGGAGCCGCGGCAGTATACTTGACCGCAACGGCGAGGTCATCGTCGGGAACCATTTATCGTATAATGTTTCCATTATTCCCCGCCAGGTGCGTAACAGCGATGAGACCTTGAGGAAGCTGTCCGGATATCTGGGGATGCCTTTTGAAAAGCTCAAGGTTTCTTACTTCCGCGGTAAGGGACCTTCTTTCCTTCCGGTTACCGTGGCCCGGGATATCGATAAGCGCAAAGCCATATTGATAGAGGAGGCTAAAGCCAGCCTGCCCGGAGCTATCATAGAGCAGGTGCCGGAAAGATTTTATCCTAATAATAAGCTTGCCTGCCACTTGCTGGGTTACCTTAGCGAAATAGACCATTGGCGGCTGACCAAGCTTAAAGATTATGGTTATAAGACCAAGGATGTGGTCGGCTACAGCGGTATCGAGGAGAGGTATGATTATTATTTGCGCCAAGAGGAAGGGGGTTTGCAGGTTGAGATAGACCATCGGGGTAACATCACCCGTATCCTGGGGCTGCGTTCTCCTAAAAACGGCAAGGATGTCCAGCTGACCATTGACCTGAATATTCAGAAAGTGATCGAAGAGTGCCTTGGCGAACGCAGGGGCGCGGTGGTAGTGCTTGATCCGTATAGCGGGGAAGTCCTGGGCATGGCCAGCGCTCCGGGTTTTGACCCCGATTCATTCCTGAGCAAGGCCGCGAGCAGGGATAAAGTATTTACCGACCCCAAAGCGCCGCTTCTCAACCGCGCTATCAGCGCCACCTATCCGTTAGGTTCGGTTTTTAAAGTGGTCATCGCCTCCGGCGCGCTGGAAGCCGATAAAATAGAGGCGTCAAGTACCTATCATTGTTCCGGCAGCGTAATGATCGGCAGGCGGGAATATAACTGCGCTCACGTCCATGGCGACCAGAACGTTAAGCAAGCCCTGGCCCATTCCTGCAATGTATTTTTTTACAAGGCCGGAATATTGCTTGGGCCCGAGAAGATCTATGAATGGGCGAACAAGTTCGGGTTAGGTAAGCCCACCCAAATAGACCTTCCTTCAGAGAACTCCGGCTACGTGCCTAATCCTTTCTGGAGGAGGCTGAATAAATTAAAGGGCTCCTGGTTTGACGGAGATACGGCCAATCTTGCCATCGGCCAGGGCGAGCTTCTGGTAAGCCCCATACAGGCGGCGGTACTTATGGCCGCCATCGCCAACAGCGGGGTGCTGGTTAAGCCTTACCTGATCAGTTCCGTGGACGGGAAGGATATTTCCCGGTACCAGAGGAAAACGTCCACGGTGGCGATCCATGAGAGCACGATGCGCCTGATAAGGAAGGGATTGAAGGGCGCGGTCGAAGACAGCGGCGGGACCGCGAATGTCATCGCTTCAACCGGAGTGGCGGCAGCGGGAAAGACCGGGACCGCGCAGACCCAGGCCGGAAAGCCGGCGCACGCCTGGTTCGCCGGGTTTTTTCCTTATGAGGATCCAAAATATACGATATGCGTCTTCCTGGAATACGGCGGCTCCAGCGTCATTGCCTGCCAGGTGACCAGGGATATAATAGAGGGGATGAAAGTAAAGGGCCTTTTATGAGAAGCCAGCACATCAAGATATTCGCGATAGCGTTCTTAATAAATATTATCGGGATATTCACTATCTATAGCATCACTTCTCAAAGCGGCGACCCGGTCTTGAGCGTATTATTCAAGAAGCAGATGATCTGGTCCTTGTTTGGGATAACCGCTTTTTTTATCATGGCTTCCCTCTCTTACCGCCGTATCTGGGACGCGGCATACATCCTTTACGCAACGGCGCTCTTCCTTTTACTGTTGGTGGCGCTCACGGGTATTATCAAACTGGGCGCGCAGAGATGGATAAAGATACTCTGGCTTAACTTTCAGCCTTCGGAACTGGCAAAACTGGCGATAGTGATCCTTCTGGCAAAATATTTTAGTTACAGGTCGGTGCGGGATACGGGAAGCTCGCTGAGAAGTTTCGGCCTGGCCAGGGGACTGCTCTTGCCGCTGGTGCTGGTACTCATTCCTATGGGGCTGATAATCGAACAGCCGGACCTGGGAACGGCGATGATGCTTTTTTTCATATTTATCTGTATGGTCTATTTGTCAGGGGTGAAACTGCGCTATCTGCTTCTGCTCGGGGGGGTGATCCTGGCAGCCTCGCCGGTATTCTGGCATTTCTTGAGGGATTACCAGAAGGATAGGCTGCTGGTTTTTTTAAATCCCAATATCGACCCCCTGGGCGCGGGTTACACCGTGATACAATCCAAGATAGCCATCGGTTCGGGCTTCCTGCTGGGCAAAGGGTGGCTTTTCGGAACCCAGTCGCAGCTGCGTTTTTTGCCGGAGTCGCATACGGATTTCATATTCGCCACCTTCGCCGAGGAATGGGGATGGCTGGGCTGTGCCGTATTACTGTCATTGTATTACCTGTTGATCAAATACGCCCTGGATATCGCCTCAAAGACCAGCGACCATTTCGGCAAGCTGCTTTCACTGGGCATCAGCGTCATGTTCGGCGTCCAGCTGGTCGTGAATATATGCATGACCATGGGCCTGGCGCCGGTAGTCGGCATACCTTTAATATTAATGAGTTACGGGGGTTCATCGATCTTGATCACTTACATCGCTTTAGGGATATTGGCCAACGTGAATAAAGAAAGGACTGTATTCTAATATGCTGCCTGAAGAAATATTACTTCAACTCCAAAAACCCGCGCGCTACATCGGGAATGAATGGAACGCGGTAAAAAAAGCCCCGGATGAGGTTTTTATCAAATTCGCCCTGTGCTTTCCCGATGTTTACGAGGTGGGAATGAGCAACTTAGGCGTGAGGATCCTTTACGGGCTTTTGAATGAAATGGATGACGTCGCCTGCGAAAGGGCCTTTCATCCGGCGGCAGACGCGGAAAAAATAATGCGCGATGGCTCTATCGCGCTGAATTCACTGGAATCCGGCCTGCCGCTAAAAAGTTTTGATATCCTGGGCTTTTCTCTGGGCTATGAATTAAGTTATACTAATGTGTTGAATATGCTCGACCTTTCCGGTATCCCTTTGTATTCCAGCCAGCGCCAAAATGACCTGCCTCTGGTCATTGCCGGCGGCAGTTGTATGTCCAACCCCGAGCCGATAGCGCCTTTTATCGACCTTTTTGTGATAGGCGAAGGTGAGGAAGTGATCAAAGAGATCGTCGCTGTTTACAGGAAGGCCAAGCAGCTCAGCCCTTCTATCGATAAAAAGGAATTGCTCAAGCGCCTTTGCGCGCTGGAGGGGGTATATGTGCCTTCCCTTTATGAGGTGCAATATGACGAAAGCGGCCTGATCAAGTCATTCTCTACCTTGCGACAGGATGTCCCCGCCAGGATCAAGAAGCGGGTTATCCCGGACCTGAATAATTCTTATTTTCCGGTAAACTGGATGGTGCCCTATATCCAGATAATCCACGACCGGATCTCTTTGGAGGTAATGCGCGGCTGCCCGAACAGGTGCAGGTTTTGCCAGGCCAGATCTATTTATTATCCTTACCGGCAGAGGAGCCCCCGGGTCCTGCTGGATCAGGCGGAAAAGGCCTACGCCAGTACCGGGTATGATGAAATCTCCCTGCTGGGTTTATCAGTGACCGATTATTCTAAGGCCGAGGAGCTTCTAGGCGAGCTTATTAATAATTTCATGGAGAGGGGCGTAAGCGTGTCCCTGCCTTCGATAAAAGCCAAGGATATCACCGGAGGCCTGCTTACTCTGATCACCAAGATCAAGAAGAGCGGCCTGACCTTGGCCCCGGAAGCGGGGACAGAGAAACTGCGCGAGCGGATCGGCAAGGATTTTAAACTGGATGAGTTTTTTGCGTCCGTGGAGCAGGCATACAGGCTGGGTTATAAGCATATCAAGCTTTATTTCATGATCGGGCTGCCGGGTGAAACGCAGGAAGACTTGGACGGTATAGTCGGGTTATCACGCCAGGTCTCGGAGTTAAAAAGGAAGGTGGAGAAGGGCGCGGGAAATTTGAACATTAGCGTGGCGACTTTTATTCCCAAACCGCACACTCCTTTTCAGTGGCTGCCGATGGACGACGTGGAAAAGATAAAGTCCAAACAGCAGTATCTTTCTTCCCGGATAAAAGCCTTGGGCCCGAAATTCAAGATAAGTTTCCATGACAGCCGGATGAGCTTTGTCGAGGGCGTCATGTCCAGGGGGGACAGGAGGCTGGCGGAGGTTATTTTTAAGGCCTGGAAAAAAGGGGCCAAGTTCGATGCCTGGAGCGACAGCTTTAACGCGCAGTTCTGGCTGGATGCGTTCCAAGAGGCCGATATCGAGCCTGATTTTTATCTGGTCAGGCAAAGAGGAGGGGATGAGGCTCTTCCCTGGGATTTTATCGATATCGGTATAGACAGGGAAACGCTGTCGGGGGAATTAGAGAAAGCATTGACTTAAAACCTCAATAGAAGTAATATAGAACAATGGCATCTCCGCGCAGAATAGTTTACAGGCAGGTGGGCGACATTCTCCTGGAGAAAGGGATCATTACTCCCGAACAACTGCAGGCGGCTCTGGCCCAGCAGAAAAAGAGGGACGGATTCCTGGGAGAGGTCCTGATCAGCCTTGGTTATGCCACCGAAGAAGATATTGCCGCCTGCCTTGCCATCCAGTATGGATTTTCCTACGTAGCCCTTGGCGGCGTTAATATCGAGCCCGAGATCATCAAGCTTATCCCCGCGGAAACAGCCCGTCATTTCCAGATCGTGCCCCTGTATAAGATGAATGATATCCTGACGGTAGCCATGGCCGACCCGCTTAACGTGTTCGCGATAGACTACCTGATATCCCTGACCGGATGCAAAATAGAATCGGTAATAGCCAGCGCCAAGGATATCTCCAATACCATCTCCAGGTTCTATTCCGCCGCTAAAAGTTCAGCCAACGTGATCGACGATATATTAAAGCAGATACCTGCCGCCAATATCGAGGTCATCTCCGCTGAGAAAGATAAGTTCGCGGAATTAAAAGAGCTTACTTCCGCCGATAAAGAGGAACCGGTAGTCAAGATCACCAACGCTATATTGATCGAGGCGGTCAAGAATAAATCTTCCGATGTGCTCATCGAGCCCCAGGAGAACGCCATCCGGGTGCGTTTCAGGATGGATGGGCTGATGCGGGAACAGAGTTCACCGGAAAGGAGCGTCCTGCCTTTTCTGGTCTCCAGGATCAAGGTCATGGCCAACCTGGATATTTCCGAACACCGGCTTCCCCAGGAAGGGCGTTTTAAGGTTAAGATCGGAGGCACGGAGATAGATTTCCGCGTATCAATAATACCCACCGCTTCCGGAGAAAGCATCGTATTAAGGCTGCTGGATAAGTCCCAGGCCATAATGGATATGCAAAAGTTAGGGTTTGATAACGTCACCCTTTCTGTCTTGAGGAACGCTTCTTATCTTCCGCACGGGATGATCCTGGTCTGCGGCCCCACGGGTTCGGGCAAGACTACCACGCTTTATTCCATACTGCAGTATGTCAACGCCCCGCAGAAAAATATCATTACCGTAGAGGATCCGATAGAATGCCAGCTGGAGGGGATCAACCAGGTCCCGGCGCGGGCCGAGATCGGGCTGACTTTTGCCTCGGCGCTGCGTTCTATCCTGCGCCAGGATCCGAACATCATCATGATCGGCGAGATCCGCGACGCGGAGACCCTGGATATCGCGATCAAAAGCGCGCTTACCGGGCACCTCGTGCTTTCTACCCTGCATACTAATACCGCCGCGGGCTCTGTAATGCGCCTTTTGAATATGGGGGCGGAGCCTTTTCTGATTACCGCCTCCCTGGTCTGTATTTTAGC
The DNA here is from genome assembly GCA_028707105.1 of Candidatus Omnitrophota bacterium. The sequence goes on from JAQTUY010000075.1 coordinate 7,321, forward strand.
CCAGCGCCTGATCCGTAAGATCTGCCCTTATTGTAAAGAGCAGTACCAGCTTAAAGCCGAAGTCGCCCGGAAACTTGGGCTGGACTCAAGTAACGGGCCGATAATCTTATCCCGGGGCAAGGGCTGTCAAAGTTGTTATAACAGCGGTTACAGCGGAAGGGTGGCGATCGCCGAGGTCATTTCCTTGACCGGAGCCATCCGGGAGATGATCCTCAAAGGCGCCACGGAAGACGCCATAAAAGAGAAAGCGCGCCAGGAAGGGATGAAGACTCTCCGGGAGAACGGCATGGCCCATGTCCTGGCGGGGACGACCACGTTGGAAGAAATATTAAGGGTGACCATCGGAGATTAACCGGATAATATGGACGCGATAAAGAAAAAAATACTGGATATGATATTCAAGAAGCCCGGCGTCACCAAGGAGCAGATGGATACCCTTTTTACGCTCCAGAAGCTGCGGGATATCCCCTTAAGGGAGGTCTTGATCGCGGAGAAGTTGTTTACCGACGAGGAATTGAATAATTTCTTTACCCGGAAGCTTTACCTGCCTTCCCTGGAGTTTACCAATAATAAATTCGACCCTAATGTCGTCAAATTGATCCCGCAGGATGTGGAGCGTAAATATTCCAT
>JAQTUY010000001.1 GCA_028707105.1 Candidatus Omnitrophota bacterium
GTAAGCGTCCCGGTTTTATCGGAACAAATAACGCCCGTGCTGCCAAGCGTTTCAACAGCCGGCAATTTACGGATGATCGCGCGGCGCTTAGCCATTCTGGCCACGCCTATCGCCAGAGTTATCGTGACAGCCGCAGGCAGCCCTTCGGGAATAGCTGCTACAGCAAGCGCGATCGCGGCCATAAACATTTCCCCAAATGACTGGCCTCGAAACACGCCAATTACAAAAGTAAGGGCCGCCAAGCCCATGATCACGAATAAAAGATGACGGCTAAAATAACCGATTTTTATCGTAAGGGGCGTTTCTAAATCTTCCGCCGTGGTGATCAGCTCTGAGATCCGCCCGACCTCAGTTGAGTCTCCTATAGCGGTAACAATAGCTTTACCCCGGCCATAAGTAACAAAGGTAGAAGCGTAAAGCATATTCAACCTGTCAGCTAAAACAGTTTTCTCATCTAAAGGCTCGGTTTGCTTCTCAACGGGGACAGACTCTCCCGTAAGAGAAGATTCGTTAGCTTGCAGATCCCGGCTATAAATAAGGCGCATGTCAGCGGAGACTTTGTCTCCCGAGGCGGCCATAACCACATCCCCGGGAACTAATTCGACAGATGAGATTTGCTGTTCTTTCTTGTCTCTTAATACAGATACGGAAGAGATCATTGAACGAGAAAGAGCCTCCAGGGCTTTTAAGGCCCTGGATTCCTGGAGATAACTAACAATAGCATTAATAAAAACAACTCCAAAAATTACCGAAGCGTCGACCCATTCTTTTAAAAAAAGCGTGGTCACTGTCGCCGCCAGAAGGATGTATATAAGGGGCTGATGGAATTGAAGTAAAAAGCGCCGCCAGAAGGGTATACCCTTTTTAGGAGTGACCTGATTTAAGCCATAGCGGGCTCGGCGCTTCTGAACCTCGCCCAAGGACAACCCAACAGAAACATCTACTTCAAGCCGCTTAAGAGCTTCATCAACAGGCAACGAATGCCAGATTTCCTTAAATTTATCCGGAGCCTCATCAACCATACGCTGTTTCCTCTCTTGATTTTTAAACTACCTGCTTATTTTAAGCGGCCATTCATTCTGACAGATATGAAGCGATCCTTTTTACCCAACCTGGCAGCCACCCCTGCTCATTAAGGAACTTGATCATAACTTATCCAGATTTCTTTCCGTGAACTTTATAATATTATTCATCATGGCGACTGTTTCAACCGGGTATCTTCCCACGGCTGATTCCGCGGAAAGCATAACGAAATCAGCGCCGTCTATTATAGCGTTTGCCACATCAGTCACTTCCGCGCGCGTAGGCCGGGGATTTTCGGTCATACTCTCCAGCATTTGTGTCGCGGTAATAACAAATTTCCCCGCGCGGTTACATTTTTTTATTATCATCTTCTGAATAACGGGGATTTCATAGATTGGCAGCGATACCCCCATATCCCCGCGCGCTATCATGATGCCATCTGAAGCCCTGATTATTTCATCAATATTCTTTATGCCCTCCCGGTTCTCTATTTTAGCGATGATCCGGCACCTAGAACCTGGCTTTAATAATTTTCTTACATCTAAAATATCATTCTTGGTGCGCACAAATGACTGCGCGATATATTCCACGCCGTGCTCTTCGCAAAAAGATATATCCTGTATATCCTTTTGGCTTATATGGCTTTGGTTATGGGGAGCCAAACCACCGGCCTCTGGCTTACCGCCGAATTCCAGCCTTGCCTCCGGAATATTTACGCCTTTATATCCTTTAAGCAGGCCGCCGACTATTACCTTAACCTTGAGCCTGTTTTTAGACCTGCCGATCACTTCTAAAGCGATATTTCCATCATCTATGAATATTTGATAACCATTCTTAATGCTTCGCAGCGGGCCTTGATAATCAAAGGGTATTATTTCCTGCGATCCTTTTATCTTTTGTTGAGTAAACCACAAGACCTTACGTTTTTTGAGCTCTATCGGAGCGGCGAGCTCCCCCACCCTTATACGATGCCCCTGAAGGTCGCCGAGGAGCTTTATGCGCCTGCGATATTTCGCGTTTAAAGACCGGATAAGACCTATCCTCAGAAGCAACTCTTGCGGCTTAGCGTGGGAAAAATTCAGGCGCCCGACATCCATACCGCTAAGCATCATTTTTCTAAGCACTGTCTCGCTCGATGAAGCGGGGCCAAGAGTGCAGACTATTTTAGTCTTAACCATAGGATCCCTCCGCAGTACCCGGCTAATTTATAAATAAACATTTAATACATGCTCCCGGACCATTCTCTGGGTATTAAAAAGAGGCGTTCAAGGCTATCGCTTAGCGCATGATCTTTCCTTTTCCCCTCTAAAATTATATTACGGATATTGCTTATATCCATAACGGCAGGATTTTAAGTTTTTATTTATCCAGAGCCTTAAGATATTTATAGTAATCGCTGTCGGTAGTCAAAATTACCGTTGATTTTTCATCAATAGTCCCCTTGTATGTTTCCAATGTCTTAAGGAACGCGTAGAATTCGGGATTTTGGCTATAAGAGCCGGCGTAGATGTTTATCGCTTCGGCATCGGCTTTTCCCACAATAGACTGCGCCTGTCTGTAGGCCTCTGAAGTTATTAATTTCAGTTCTTTGCCTATCTGACCCTCTATCTCAGCCGCCTTTCCAAACCCCTCCGAGCGGTATTTCTCGGCGGCGCGTTTTCTCTCGGCAATCATTCTGTCATAGACTTTATTACGCACCTCTTCCACATAGTTTATGCGCTTTATGCGCACGTCCATGATTTCAATGCCATATTGAGGAGCTAACACCTTAGCCTTTTCCAGTATAGAGCGGGTTAATTGCTGCCTTCCTATATCTATACGCTCAAGCGCCTCTTCGCTGACTATGGCATCCTCAACCACATCCTTACTGTCAAGTATACGGTTTGAATCTCTCACCGCCTCAACCAAAAGCTTGCCGGTAACGGCATCTCTTGTAGCCGAATTAATAATATCATTAAGCTTGCTGTTTGCGCTCAATTCATTTCCCATAGACTGCAAGAATTTCAAAGCATCAACTATTTTCCAGCGCGCTGTGGTATCTACCCAGATATATTTTTTATCCTTGGTAGGTATCTGGTTCGGATCTCCATCCCACTCCAGAAGCCGCCTCTCAAAATAATGCGCTTGTTGGATAAAAGGAGTTTTAAAATGCAAACCGGCGGATGTTATAGGCTTTCCAACCGGCTTACCAAACTGAGTGATCACTACCTGCTGTGTTTCATCTACAATGAATAACGCCCCGCTTGCAAACGCAAACACTACAATTATAGCCAGAAAAAAAACCAATCCTAAAATCGCCCCTGATCTGCCTTCTTTCATTATCTAACCTCTCCTTTCCCGCCTATATCTAATAGCGGCAATACGGAAGATTGCCTTGGATCAATAATGTATTTTTCTTTCACCCTGGGCAAAACATCGGCAAGAGTCTCAAGATAAAGCCTCTTGCGGGTGACCTCGGGAGCCTTCTTATATTCACCCAAAGTTACCAGAAATCTTTCAGCTTCACCCTTAGCCCTGTTTATCTTATCAAGAGAATAACCTTCTGCCTCGCGAATAGTCTTTTCAGCTTCACCCTTAGCCCTTGGTATTGCCTTGTTGTATGCCTCCCAAGCCTGATTGATCATTTTCTCTTTTTCCTGCTTTGCTTCATTTACCTCGTTAAAAGCGGGTTTTACCTTATCCGGCGGGTTAACATCCATCAATTTTACCGTAATCACCTGAACCCCGGTCTGATAATCATCCAGTATCTTCTGCATTTCAACTTGAGCCAAGTGGTCTACTTCTTCCCTCTTAATAGTTAACACCTCATCTACGCTGTAATCCCCCACCAGCCGGCGCATGACAATTTCGGAAACATCCCTTATAATATTGACCGGATTGCGGACGACAAAAAGGAACTTGATAGGGTCTTTTATTTTAAATTGGACGATCCAGCGGACATCAAGTATGTTCAGATCTCCGGTAAGCATCAACGACTGTTCCAAATTCGAGCTACTATAAAAACGCCTGTCCCCCGTGTCCGCGCCTGAACTCCTGACCCCAAACTCTTCCTTGAAGATCTTTTCCACTTTAATCGGGGTCATATTATCGATGCCAAAAGGAAATTTAGCGTGCAGGCCGGGCGAACTTAAACCTATATATTTACCAAACCTCTGCATTACACCTACTTCATCCGGGCCTATCGAATATATAACCCCCTTTAATCCTAGAATAACAAGTAAACCAACGGCTACCCAGGAGATATATTTGCCGTAATCAAGGAATTTCTTTTTGCCTACATCGATTATATCGTCCGGCGTAGGGATATTTTGCCAGTCCATAAGGACCTCCTTTTAAAAAATTAAAGCAACTAAAAATGAATACTCCACGGGCTAAAGCCCATGGTTTCTATGTGGAATACTTGAGTGGCCAGGCTCCATCCGCGCCATAAATGGCGCGGTTTTGTGGCCACGAAAGTATAAAAAAACCATCTGCAAAAATTGCAGATGGCGGCCCGACCATCCAAAACCTTCAAGAATTTCTTCCTGAACCCATATTTGTAATATTAAGAACTCTTAATTATATACATTAGTTTACTATTATTGCGCTCCTTGTCAAGAGTAATCGAACACAACCAGAATATAACAAAGGCTGAGTCCTCAATGATCTTATTCCTTGCTTATATAAAGCTTTTGCGTAGGATAGGCAAAGTCTATGCCCCTCTTTTCAAACTCTTCTTTGATAGCGAAATTAATTTCCTGCTGAATATCCATATATTTGTTGTAATCAGAGCTTAAAACAAAATACACGACTTCAAATATAAGGCTAAAATCTCCGTAACTAAAAAAGTGCGCGCGGTCAAAAGCCGTGCCTTCGGTATTTTTAATGATCTTCTCAATAATTTTCGGGATTTCCTTTAAATGGCTAAGCGAAGTCTGATACGTTGCCCCTATGCGGAATAAGACTCGCCTTTTCTCCATAAGCCTGTAATTACGCACACGCGAATCTGTAAGGTCGGTATTGGAAAATACCACCTGCTCACCCCCCAGGCTGCGTATGCGCGTGGTCTTTATACCTATATACTCAACGCTGCCCATAAAATCGCCGATGATTATAAAATCCCCTATTTTGAACGGGCGGTCAAACACTATAGAAAAATAACTGAAGAAATCTTTAAGCAGCGCCTGCGCGGCTATAGCTACCGCTATGCCGCCGATCCCTAATCCGGCGATTAACGTAGAAACTTTATAGCCAAGATTATCCAGCAGGATTATAGCCGCCAGCGCCCAAATCAAAAATTTAATAGCCCAAAGCAGGCCATCGAGGCTGCGCGTCACCGTAGGATCTTGCTGTTTTTTGGCGAGATATATATTAATACCCCAACCGGCTAGCATGACCACTATACGCGCGGCAAAAAAAGTAATGATAATCATCTCTAAGGCATTAATTAAAGCTCCGGCGCCGGAAGGCAATTTTAATGTTTTGACGCTGACATAAAAGCAGCTAATGTATAATGCCGGCAGGCCGATCTTTTCCAGGATGTTTATTAAAAAATCGTCGAATGTCGCGACGGTTCTTTCCGCTAATTTCTTAAGACGCCTTATAAAGAACCGGATAACTATTTTAACGAACAACAGGCTAAAGGCCAGTATTAATAAAGCAATGCTGTAATCTAATATACGATTACCAAAAAATACCCGCTCTAGGATCTCTGGATTCATGTTAACTCCCTGCTTAGTTTAAATTAAATGCGCTGCCCATAAAAACCAGTCTGTTCCCGCGTTATAAGTGAACCACATCCTCGTTATGATAGAGAGAAAGGAACAACAACATATATTCTTTTAAATGCCGGGTAAGCAAAAAATTATTCTTTATATGTTCCCTGCCGTTGGCGCCCAATTTCCTGGCATATTCCGGGCTGTTAAGAAGCTGCTTTATCGCGAATGCCGCGCCTTCGATGGAATAACAAAGCAGGCCGGAATATTTATGTTTTATCTGTAGCGGTATCCCCCCCACATGAGAAGCTACAACAGGTTTACCTTTCCAGAGGGCCTCGGAAACCGTCAATCCAAACCCCTCTTTTAAAGATTTCTGGACGATCACGGTCGACGCCCGCTGCAGCGCGTTGACTTCGATATCATTCTGCGGCAGCAATAAAACGTGTATATCCTTAGATTTAGCCGCCTTCTCCCTGACCTCCTCCAGGACTTCTAATCCTTCGGGATCATCAGTGGCGCCCCCTCCGGCCAGAATAAGCCGGCAATCTATATATTTTTTTACGCGTAAAAACGCCTCGACAACACCCAGGGGATCCTTTAGGCGGTCGAATCGCGATATCTGGGTGACTATCGGTTTATCCTTCGGTATTTTATATTTCTCGAGCACCCCGTCTATTATCTCCTGGGGAAGTTCTCTATTTTTATCGCTCAGGGGGTCGATCGACGGGGAGATCAGGAATTGCCGTATCGGTAATCTCTGAGAAAAACCCGGAGCGGAAAACACGGCAGAATCATATTTTTCTATATAACTCATCAGGAAATCCCAGACCTTACGGTTCGGATCAGACACGTCGATATGGCAGCGCCACAACCACTTATTCCCCGTTTTCTTGCGGACCAGGGCGATAGGCTGGGGATCGTGCACAAAGACAATATCCCCGTAAATATTAAGCTCCTCGATATTCCGCTGGCTTGTCTCCAGGAACACATCGAAATCGTCCTGAGTTATATCTTCCGGCCTGCCATGCAAAGCGTTATGGAATTTCTTAGTCACCTCAAAGAACTTTTCCCCGCCTTTTATAACATCCCAGCGCGTCTGAACTCCAAGCTCCTGTAAAAGCGGCACCATACGGCTGAGTATTTCCGCGACCCCGCCGCCGACAGCCGTGGAATTGATATGCTGCACGACTTTACCCTGCAGCCTGTCCGCCAACAGCCTCAGGTCATCCACGACCGACTGCCCGACAATAGGGATATATTCGTCTATTTTCACCATACTAATCTGCCTCTTCCTCGACTATCCTGATTATCGTCTCTCTTAAGTCTTCCAAGGTGCGGGTATAAGGATCCAGCCCCGAGAGTTTATCCGCCAATTTCTTATTATTCAGCGACAATTCGATCCAGTCCGAAAAATCGTTGGACGGCTTCTCAAGCCTCAGGCGAGCCTCAAATATATGGAAATATATCGAATCAATGGTGATTTTCTTTAATACCCCGGCGAATTCCTCAAGATTATCAGCCGTATAATTAGTCGGCAATATAAAGCTTATGCTTTTTATAAAATGGAACTCTTCTCCCGGACGGGCGAATTTAAGCTTGGACGTAGGGCTGCTTTCCAGGTACTCTTCAATGGTCGAGGCGATCTTATCCCTGAGGCTGCGAATGGTTGAAAACTGCATCGTATCGATACTGACCAGCCTCTCCCCAAGCTCATCCTCACCCAGGACATCGATCACCCAGTAAGAGAAATCATTCGGCGGCTCTGGAGAAAGATGCTGATGCATCTGCAAAAACCTGTGGGTATGATGATAAATACACGAGCCGGGGACTTTTCTTATCAGCTCAAGCAGCTGGCTTAAGGTCGACGCCCTTAAGCCCGTCAGTTCCGGCAGGTTCAGCCTGGTATAAAACCTGAAAGGTTGTTTTTCCTTTATCTGCAATTCCATAGTATCCTAACCTCGAGCGCCTGCCGCTATCATCCGCAGGAACGCGGAGACTTCATCAACATCCCTTAAATAATACCTCGCGCAAGAAGCGCCGCGGGCGCCCACGCGTATGGTCAGCCCTTTACCCTGAAGCGCCCTGAACGCGTCTTCATCAGTCGTATCATCCCCGATGTAAATGGGCAATACTTTCCCGCCCTTCAATGGCCTTGCGTACCGTTTGAGCAGCCAAAGGACGACCTTACCTTTATCCCATCGCGAAGCGGGCCGTACCTCAAACACCTTCTTCCCGAATAACACATCGATCAGGCCCTTCTTCAAGCGGGGATCCGCTATCTTGCGAAAAACAGCCTCTACGCCCGGGATATCCTTTTTACTTACCATGCGATAATGCAGGCTGATCGACAACCCCTTATCTTCGATAAGGACGCCCCGGATAGAAGACAGGCCTTCGATCAATGCGTATTTCATCTGTTTCAGGGCTGACCTGTAACTTCCGGATACGCGCCTTATGACCTTGGCCCCCGGACCCTCTATTTCTAAACCATGATTACCGGAATAAATTATTCCGCTCAATCCCAGTCTTTTTTTTAAGTCATCCAGGCCCCTGCCGCTGATGACCGCGACCTTGCAATACGGCCCGCCTGCCAGCTTTTTTAATAACCCTTTGATCCCGAAGGGCGTAACGACCCTGTCCGGAGTCCTGGCGATAGGCACGAGCGTCCCGTCAAAATCCAGGAAAAGAAATATATGCCTTCCCTTGAAATTATCCGGCGCTCCATTACCCTTATTGAATAGATACCGCATCCCGTTATATCGCCCTTCTGAAAGATCAACTCTTCTTCAATGCGGTCAGCTCCGTAATGATGCTCCCCGCCCATTTATAAACATTATTCTCGGACACGACCCTGCGCATATTCTCCATCCGTTTTTTCTTCTCATCAGGCGGCATCTCAATAGCATATTTTATCGCGTCAGCGAACTCTTCGATGGAATAAGGATTAATCAGCACCGCGTCCCCTAATTCCCGCGCCGCTCCGGTAAATTTGCTCAAAATAAGAGAGCCCGAGCAAGAGGCGTTTGCCGCCACGTATTCCTTAGCCACCAGGTTCATCCCGTCATGCAGGGAACTTACCACGCAAAAATCCGCCAGTGAATAGTAAGGCTTGATCTCCTCCGGAGAAAAATACCTTTTTAAATAAATTATCGGCTTCCAGTTCCCGTCAGAATGTTTCCAATTCTTCTTCTCCACTAATTCATCTATCTCGCCCATCAGTTCATGGTAGCGCTTTATATGTGAACGGCTGGGCGCCGCCAACTGGATAAACACAAATTTGTTCTTGTATTCGGGGTACTTCTCCAGGAACCTGTCGATCGCCAATATCCGCTCGATTATCCCCTTGGTATAATCTATCCTCTCCACCCCGACACCGACTATTTTATCCTTCAGATCATACTCCTGGCGGATCTTTTCTATTTCATCGGCTTCAGAGCCGGACGGGGCGCCGCTGGCATATCCGTCCACGCTGATCGGGAATGACCTGACAAAAGTCTCCTTATTGTTCCTGACCACGCTGAACTTTTCCGTATCTACGCGGCACTCGGTCAGCCTGTTGGCAGTCTCGAGAAAATTATTACAATGGAACTGCACGTGAAACCCGATCAAGTCGCATCCGAGCATGCCGTCTAAGATCTCCTGCTGGTAAGGGCATATGGCGAAAACCTCGGGATTAGGCCAGGGAATATGCCAGAAAAGCGCCACCTTGACATCCGGACGTTTTTCCTGGATCATTTTCGGCAAAAGAGTGAAGTGGTAGTCCTGGATAAACACAACCGGGTCCTTCGCCGGCAATTCTTCCAGTACCTTATCCGCGAATTTTTGATTTACCTTCTTATACATCTGCCAGTCTGCCTCCCGGAAGATCGGACGCGTATGGGTGACATGGCAAAGCGGCCATAATCCCTCGTTGGAAAAACCGTAATAATAACCCTCCTCTTCTTCCTTGGTAAGCCAGACCCTCTTTAAGATATAGCGGTTATCCTCTGGCGGCACGCCCAGCTTATCTTTTGAATTAACAAAACTGTGGTCGGCGTTAGAGCTTCCATGAGCGATCCAGGTTCCTCCGCAGGCCCGTAATATAGGGTCGATAGCGGTAACAACGCCGCTGGCAGGCTTGACGCATTTAGGCTTATTAGTCGCCTCGTCCAATACATGTAAATAAGGCTCCCTATTGGATACTACGACAAAAGCGTTTTCTCCCAGTTTAGCGTGAACCAGGTCCCTTAATTTTGCCTCAGTCCACACTTCTTCTTTTTGTATGCGCGCGCTGGCTCCGTCCGACACCGCCTTCCTGGCCACCCTCAGGCTTAAGGCCACCTGCTCGACTTCGCTGATCAACTTTCCAAATTCGCCCTGTTCGGCGAAGGGGCGTAATTTATCGGTCTCGCCTTTCTGAAAATGCGCGAACCACTGAGTAAGCCTGCGGACCGGCAGGACAAATATCTGCCTTTGAATGAGCAGCGCGATCAAAGTTATCGCCAATATGATGGCGATCAACGCGATGCTTATCTTTCTCCATAATTCAGTCAAAGTAGTGAACAAATACGAGGTATCATAAATTACTTCTACCAGCCCCAGCACAACGCCCTCGTCGTTTACCACCGGCAAGATATAGCTGTAAACGGAATAATCCTGGAACTTCTCGATATTCGCGCGGGGTTCTTTTGTCGCTAAAATATCTTTAAGATAGGGCTTATCCTTCTGCCTCCAGTCGGAAAAACGCTCCGTGATCGCCATAACCTGGCCGTCCTTGTCATAGATAACGCATCCTTGCAGCCGTTCCCGTTTCTGGAAGCTTTCCACTAAACGATTGGCGCTTCTCAGGTCGTTATTAGCAAGGATATATTGCGCCGAGACCTCCAGGCTTTCATCCACGGTTTTAGCTTTGCGCTTGAGGTCATCCATAAGCCTCTCTTGCGTAAAACGGACCTGCATGATCCCCGATATCGTAAATCCCAAAGCTACGATTATCAGGATCGGCAAAATAAATAATAATATTCTTTTCATTATCTCCCTCCTACTTCTTCGCCTTTCCCTGGTTGGCAACCGCCTCCATCGCCTTCTTTACTTCTTCGGGATCGCCGAGATAATAACTCCTCATCGGTTTTAAGTCATCGTCAAGCTCATAGACAAGCGGCAGGCCGGTAGGGATATTCAGGCTGACGATCTTGTCTTCAGGTATATTATCTAAATATTTGACCAGCGCCCTCAGGCTGTTGCCGTGCGCGGCGATGATCACTTTCTTTCCGGATACGACAGCCGGAGCTATCGTCTCATGCCAGTAAGGAAGGAACCGCGCCACAGTATCCTTCAGGCACTCGGTAAGCGGCACGTCTTTCCTATCCATATCAAGATAACGCGGATCCATTCCGGGATAACGTGAATCGGACTTTTCCAGAGCCGGAGGCTGGATGTCATAACTCCTGCGCCATATAAGCACCTGCTCCTCGCCGAATTTAGCGGCTGTCTCGGATTTATTCAGGCCCTGAAGCGCGCCGTAATGCCGCTCATTAAGCCTCCAGGAATTGTAAACCGGTATCCACATCTGGTCCATCTTATCCAGCACGGTCCAGAGCGTCCTGATCGCCCTCTTTAAGACCGAAGTATAGGCAACGTCAAAAACAAATCCCTCTTTTTTAAGCGCTTCACCGGCGCTTGCCGCCTCGGATAAGCCCTTTTCCGAAAGGTCGACATCGGTCCAGCCGGTGAACCTGTTCTCTTTATTCCAGATACTCTCGCCATGCCTTAAAAGCACTACTTTCTTCATTATCTGATCCTTTCGTGTATGTGCCGCCTGATCGCCGCTTGTTAATGGATTATACCTTCAAATAGGAATTATATCAATACCTTCCGGAGGCATTTTTTTATTTCACAAATCCGGATTTTCTAGTAAAATATAACAATAAAAATACAAGAAGATTGCCTTCGGCGGTGACTTACTGCGATTTTCGCAGTGGTTAGGCAGAAAGCATTTTTTATACTTCCCTACACCATGAAAAACCTCGTGCGTAAACTTTTCAGGCTAAAAGACCTTAACCTCATTATGGCGGAGAGCCATGATCCTGAACATAAGCTGAAAAAAGTCCTCGGGCCTTTCGAGCTTATATTGTTCGGGATCGGCGTTATCATCGGCGCCGGGATATTCGCCACAGTCGGCACCGCGGCAGCCGGCGATGCCCTGCGCCCCGGAGCGGGCCCCGCCCTGATACTCTCCTTCGGCATTACCGCGATAGCCTGCTGCTTTGCCGCGCTCTGTTACGCGGAATTCGCCTCTCTTGTCCCCATCTCCGGCAGCGCTTATACGTATTCTTACGCTTCTTTCGGAGAGTTGATCGCCTGGATCATCGGATGGGACCTGATGCTGGAGTATTGCGTGGGAAGCATCGCGGTAGCCATAAGCTGGTCTGGTTATTTCACGGCGTTATTGCGCGGATTCGGTTTGACCCTGCCGCCCTGGTCTACCATTGATTACCGTTCGGCCCTGCACGGCTTTAAAGAAACCACCACCCTGCTTAACAGCGGCATACCCTTAGAACAGGTCCAACCCGCCCTGCAGAAAGGCTACGAAGCCATAACCGCGGCGCCGCATATCCTGGGAATACCCTTTATCTGTAATCTGCCGGCCTGTTGTATCGTATTACTGCTGACCATGATCCTTGTGCGCGGCATCAAGACAAGCTCGCGTTTCAACATAGCCATGGTCACGATAAAACTCCTGGTGCTGGGCTTCTTCATAGCAATAGGCTCATTTTTTGTGAAACCCCAGAATTGGGTGCCTTTCGCGCCTAACGGATTTGCCGGGATCAAGGCGGGCGCCGCTATCGCCTTCTTTGCCTATATCGGGTTTGACTGTGTCTCAACCGTCGCGGAAGAAACGCGCAATCCCAAAAGGGATATGCCCATCGGCATAATCGGCTCCCTTATCATCTGCACCATCATTTACATGCTGGTGGCGGCGATCTTCACCGGGATAGTCCCGTTCTCTCTCCTGAAAACATCTCTTGCCCTGGAAAAAGCCGAACCCTTGACGCTGGCGATGCAGCACATAAATCTACCCTGGGCCGCCGTGATCGTGGCTTTCGGTTCGATCATAGCCCATATCGCCGTCCTTTTAGTCCTGCAGCTGGGGCAATCCAGGATATTCTTTTCCATGGCCCGCGACGGCCTTCTCCCATCGGTATTTTCCAAAGTCCACAAAAAATTCAAGACCCCCCATATAACCACTATTGTAGTAGGCGTAGTCATCGCCTCGATCGCCGCCTTCACTAATATAGATGAAATGGTGGACCTGACCAATATCGGGACTCTCTTCGCCTTCGTCCTGGTCTGTTTCGGCGTGATCATCCTCCGTATCAAAGAACCGCACCGGCACCGCACCTTCAAAGTACCCTTAAGCCCCCTCTTCCCCCTCCTGGGAGTAGCTTCCTGCGTTTTTCTTATGACGGCGCTGCCGAGTATCACCTGGATACGTTTTGTGATCTGGCTTGTTGCCGGCCTGGTGGTCTATTTCACCTACAGCTTACACCATAGCCTCCTGCATAAAGGCTACAGCGCAAAATAAGAAAGCCTCCGCCGGCCATGATCTGACCAACGAAGGCTTAACTTAACAAAGCCTGGCCTACTTCGCTGGGAACTCCCGGATATATTTTTGGATGGCCTGCTCTATTGATTGGAAATCCTTTTTAGCCAGCCACTCTTTTTTGAACACGCCGGCGCCGAAACTTACCGCGGAGGCGCCGTTTGAAAAGTATGACTTCATATTCTCAGGAGTCACCCCTCCGCAAGCCAGGAGTTCCACGTCATTAAAGGGCCCCCTGATCTCTTTAAAATATTCCGGCCCGAAGAAATTAGAAGGAAAAACTTTGACCATTGTGGCGCCCGCGCGCCAAGCGGCGTATATTTCCTGCGGGGTCAACGCCCCGGGAAACACGGGGATCCCGTTCTTGACGCAATAAGCCGTAACATTCTTTATCAGCGCCGGCATCACGATGAATGACGCTCCGGCGTCAAGCGCCGAATTTAAGCTCTCCATATCCAGGACTGTCCCCGCCCCTATAGTAAGGCGCTCGCCCGCCAACTCCACGGCCTTACGGATAAGCCCCGGGGCGCCCCGGGTATTCATGGTTATCTCTATAGTCTTTAACCCCGATGACTCGATAGCCGACAACAAGGGCTCAAGCGCCTCAGCGTCTATCCCGCGCAGGATCCCTAATATCGGCAATGCCCTGAATTTCGCGGTCTCCAAATTATTCCTCCACTTCTTCGACCAGGCTTTCGTAAAATTCCCGGTAATTTTCTTTCTTATCGCTGTTGCGCAACGCCATTGCCGCCCGGGGATGCTCATCCAGGATGCCGGTAATAGCGTAGGGGATGATATATCCCCATTCGATCTTCTCGCGCAACGGGATGAATTCCTGGGAGATAAGATCAAGCACGGGGCGTATATCAAACTTGGGATTTTTTAAGAATCCCAATATAAGTTCAAGGGGGCAATTCCCGGCTGCCCGGCCTATTCCGTACACTGTCCCATCGACATAATTGGCATTATGGATTATCGCTTCGATAGTATTGCCGAAGGCAAGCTGCTGATTATTATGCGCGTGCATCCCCACTTCTTTGGTCTTAAGTATCTGCTTCGTTTTTTTAACAAGAAACTCCGTTGTCTCCTGATAAAGAGCGCCGAAGCTATCCACAAGATACACCACCTTTGCCTTACTTTCCTCTTCCAACTGCTGCAGGCACTCGGTCAGTTCATTATCCAGGGCGCGCGATATTGCCATGATATTCACCGTGGTCTCATAACCCTTATCCGCGAAATGGTTGATCAAGTATATCGCTTTATCGATATCCTTGACGTACGAGGCCACCCGCACCATTGCCACCGGACTTTCTTTACGGGGTACTATATCATCGATATCCACCCTGTCCACGTCTACCATAACGGATATCTTGGTATTGGACTCTATTCCTTCAATGACCTTTTTGATGTCGCTGTCATCGCAGAATTTCCATTTACCGAATTCGCTGGTAGAAAATAGCTTCTTGGAATTCTTATATCCGATCTCCATGTAATCCACGCCCGCGGCGGATAAAGCTTTGTAGACTTCCCGGACAAACCGGATATCGAAATCGTGATTATTGATAAGCCCGCCATCGCGTATCGTGCAATCCAGCACCTTGATCTTTTCCCTGAACATCGCGTCTCCTTATTTTTTGGTTTCTTGATCTGTAATATTTGTTATTGAAGATATTATAATAGCAAAGATCAGCCCTGACCGCAAGGAACAACAAGGCGCTTATCCGGCTGCTTATACCAAAATTCCGGACGCCTAGCCGTTATTGATAACGCGGATCATTTCGCAGAGCCTGCCGTAATCGCGCATATTGAAATTCATTACCAGGCGGGGCAGGCCAAGGTATTCTTTTTTTTGGATCTCTTCTTTGGCCGGGGATGACGGGCTTATCCTGCCTCTCGTTAAAATGTCCTTAAAATCCTGATTTATGATATTCAAAACCTTCCGGGAAACCTTTTTATTCAGCCTTACTACGGTCAGCCCGCGGATATATCTTATGGAATGGTACACCCTGTAAAAATCTTCGATATACTTGATCGCCTCATCAGCGCTTTTGGCAATATGAAAAAGGCTTAAATCGTCCTTCTTGATATACCCGTTCTTGACTAATTGCTTATCGACAAACCGCTTCCAATCACCCCAGTAAGTAGAACCCTCCGGTTCCATTATAACTATCGGCCTGGGCTTGGACTTGCCGGTCTGGATAAGCGTCAGCGCCTCGAATCCTTCATCATTAGTCCCGAATCCCCCGGGAAAAAGAGCGGTGGCGTCGGTCTCCTTGATAAAGATGAGCTTACGGGTAAAAAAATACTTAAAATTAATCAGCTTTTCTTTTTCATCAACATAGGGATTAGGCTTTTGCTCAAAAGGCAGGCGGATGTTTAAGGCAAAATCATTTCCGGCTTTAGCGCCTTTGCTGCCCGCCTCCATCACCCCGGGGCCGCCGCCGGTCACGATCATATATCCCTTTTCGGAGATCTTGCGGGAAAATTCCTCAGCCATTTTATACTCGGATGAGGAATTCCTGGATCTTGCCGAGCCGAAGATTATAACCTTTTTAACGTTCCTGTAAGGAGAGAATATCTTGAAAGAATACCGCAGTTCCTTAAGCGCGCTGTTCACCAGCTTAAGGTCGCCCTTGTCGCCGGATTCCATCCCCAGCTTAACGACCGTAGTCAATATCTCGCGCAGCAGATGCCCGGTCTCCGCGGGCGCGGCCTGCCCGGTAAGCTCGTTAATCAGGCCATCTACTGCCGCATTGCCGGTTTCGTATTCCCTAAATATTTTTTTCATCGTTCGGTTTTTTTAATTGGGCTATTTTGCCTATTTTCTCCTGGATAGTCCCCATCGGGCATACCGCGCACCAGCTTCTATGTTTCATAGTAACGCCTAGAATGATCGAGATGACGGTCGTTAATACACACATTCCCACAAAGACCGAGCCTACGGCGATCAAACTGCCCCCCGACCGGACGATCCTGAACGCCAAAAAACCCATAAAAAGGACAACTACCAGCCAGCGGAACCACTGTTTAGCAAAACTTTTGAATATGGGCCTGTTTGCGCTCACCTTTGATAACGCGATATCTAAAAAAGCCCCTCTTGGGCACAAATTCCAACACCAGTACCGCCCCTTAAACAACGCGATCATTAAAAGCGCCGCGATCATCGCTACGACAAGATAGCCCAACAACGGATAAAACAGCCCGCCGATTATGATAAGCGGCAGCAGCCAAACCATGATCACCTGGGTCTTTTTCGCCTTTACCATTATCTGCGCGCCTCAAAGCTATCAAGTATCTTCTGGAATACAAGCTCATATCCGGGATCAGCCTTCTCATCTCCCAGCGTACCCAGGAAAACAAAAAAATTACTTCCCGAAGGGATGATAACGCGAGAATAAGTTTTCCACCCTTCCGGCTGGCGGATGCGAAAATCATCGCGCACGCCCTTTATGCCGTCAACCGTAACCTCTGCCTGGCGCAAGATCTCGATCCGGGCACCTTGCATCCGCAGCCCTTCATCTTTCTTATCCGCGAATTCACGCGTGCCCAGGTTATCCCGGTTCCAATGCACCCCTACTCCCAGCTCAAACGACGCCAGGCTGCCTGCCGCACGTTCCGGCCTGAAATTCAGGTAATCAAACGGTAATCTGTTTTCTGTTGCCTCGCGCATATCTTTACGCATATTCAGGTACACTTTAAGCTGCGCGGGAAGCGCCAGGCTATATCCCTCCCGGCTGTTCTCATAGCTGGCCCATTCCGGCTCTGCCAGACAGGCAAGGGGCAGGGCCAAACATAGTAAAACAGCGCTGGCGACAGTAAATATTAAAATACACTTTTTCGTCTTCATATTATTTGACCGAATAACCCAGCTTACCTAACTCCAGCCTTGTTTGCCGGCGATGATCACCCTGTAACTCGATGATATGGTCCTTTACCGCCCCGCCAGTGCCGAAACGCTGTTTTAATTGCCTGGCAAGCTCCAACAGGCGCTCCTGGTTTAAAGGTAAGCCGATGATCAGCGTAACCCCTTTACCTTTACGCCCTTGTGTTTCATATCGCAGGCGCGCCACGCCGTCGGGCTTAGGCACTTCTATCCTCTTCATTTTACGGCATACGCAGGCCTTGACCGGCTTGGCGCAACCCGGACAGACCGCGCCCAACGAGGTAGAATAAACTAATCTTGTATTGGGATCAGCGTTTTTCATCGATTAAAAACAACGCTATCATCTTGTTTTTAACTGGAGAAAAAGACAGGCCTTTTCAGGCTGGCGCCTATTTTAACGGCCGCTATCTTTTCGCTTTGAGTAGCATTCTCTGCAGTAAATTGGACGATCCCCTCTGGGCTTAAAGGGCACTTCGCACTCTTTCTTACAATCTGAACAAACCGCCTTATGAAGCTCTTTAGGACCCCTATTGTATTCCCCCTCACCTTGAAAACCCATGCTTCTTCCTCCTTGTTTGGCCGAACCCACTCTGTCCACTACTGTATCGTTTTTCAAAACGACGCCCCTGATCCGGTCCGTTTTCACGGGCATCATCAAAAGACTTTCTCTTATGGCCGAATCCGCGGTCAAAGCTTTTTTCTCCCCGGGGATCACTTTGCCCTCTATCGAAGCGGCGATGATGGCTAAAAGATCTGAAAGGTTTTGAGAAACTCTGCTCAGCCTGCGGCCTACCTTGAGTTTGGACGACCAGAAGATCTATCTTTTTTTCAAGAAAATTCAACTGCTGCTGGACCTGCTTGATCAAAAGCAGCACATCCTGCCTGTCCGGCGGCGGAGGCATCAGATCCTTATGTTCAGAATGCTCACTCATTTAATTACCCCTTTTCTTTAAAAATCTTTTTCCATGCGCCGGGCGCCCGGCAGAAACCTTATCTTAATACATTGCCTTATTATAACACCTGGAGAAATATTAGCAAGAGATCCTACTTCTGCCGGTCCGGCTGGATAATAGGCAGGCTGACGGTAAAAGTGGCGCCTTTACCCGGGGCGCTTTCAGCATTGATCCTGCCGTTATGCCTGGATATGATCCCATACGCCATAGCTAATCCTAAACCCGCCTTTTCATTGCGTCCCTTTGTGCTAAAAAAAGACTCTCCCAGCCGTTTCAGGTCATCCCGGCTGATCCCGCTGCCGGTATCGGAAAAGACGATCTTAATGATCCCGTCCTCTTTCGCGTAATCAGTCCTGATCGTAAGCTTGCCTTCCGTGGATACGGCGTCAACCGAATTAAGGACAAGCGTCACAAAGACCTCTTCAAGTTCGCCCGCGCAGGCCATAACAAACGGAACGTCCGCGTTGAATACCTTTTCAACCGTCATCTTCGAATACCGCACGATGGGATTAGTCAACTCCAAAACATCATCAATAGCCTTATGTATGTCAACGGGCTTGAATTCCCTGCCGGGCTCCAGCGAAAACCTGCCTATCCTTCTTAAGAGATCCGCGCTCCTGCCATGCAGTTCTTCGATCGCCCTGAGCATCTCCTGTTTATCTGTATCGGTGACCGTTGGATCCAGCAATAACCTTGCGTAACCGTTGGCGCTGGCGATATTATTCAGCACATCATGGACGACCCGGCTCACAAGATAGCCTGTCGCAATAAGCCTGTGGGCGCCGCGCAGCTTCCCTTTCTGATCCTCTCTTCGTATAAATCTCGCGAAAATATTCATCTGTTTTGTAACGCCTTTTCGATCTTGGCTATAAGCTCGTCTTTTTCTATCGGCTTTGCGAGAAAATCAACTACACCCATTTTATCCATTTTGAGCCTGTCCTCGGTCGTATCGGAAGCGGATAGCGTTATAATGGGGATGTGCTTTCCGGCGGGACTATCGTTTAACATCCCGCACACCTGGACCCCGTCCATCTTTGGCATAAGCATATCCAGCAGTATAACATCCGGCTTATATGACTCCACTTGCGATAGGATATCCCGCGCCTCCTGCAAGGTCCGGACTTCATATTTACCGGTACTCTCAAGGTTGATCTTCACCAGCGCCAGGAAATACTCCTCATCATCGATTATCATCACTTTCTTCTTTTCCATATTATACACCTCGCTACACTTTGAATACTATGGTAAATTTCGTACCCTGGCCTTTTTTACTTTCCACGCTGATCAAGCCCTTGTGCATCTCGATTATATTTTTAATGATCGAAAGGCCCAGGCCGGTTCCTTCCGTCCGGTTTTTTGTGGTAAAGAACGGGTCGAATATCTTGTCGATGACGTTCCCATCTATGCCTGTTCCGCTATCCTCGACTTCCACGATTATCGCTTCTTCTCCCGGCCTGAAAAAATCTTCTTCCCTATTACCGACCTTATTTTCCGACGCTTCCAGCCTGGATAAGTAAGAGCGGACATACAACTTTCCGCCTTTAGGCATGGCATCTGCCGCGTTATTGAGCAGATTGACAAACACCTGTTCTATCTTTCCTTTATCCGCAAATAATTTAGGCAGCTCCTTGCCCAGCTCGCAGGTGATCTCTACGGAATGAAGCTTTAATTTATGCTGCACCAATTCAAGGGAAGTATTTATTATAGCATTGATCTCCTGTTTTTCCGGCTTTAATGCCGGGGCCCTGGAAAAATCAAGGAGCGCGCAGACAATGCTATCTGCCCTTTCTACGCTTTCTTTCATCATCTGAAGCATTTTGCGATTATCCGCCTGTTCCGGAGGCAATATCCCCTCAAAGTAATTTACCCCCAGCAATATGATCCCCAGGGGATTTTTAACCTCATGCGCGATACCGCTGGCCATCGTACCCACGGCCTTCATCTTTTCAGCGTTGACAAGCTGGGCCTGGGTCTCTTGTATTTTTTTTAAGCTGTTTTCCAACCTTTCCCTGACCTGGTTATTATCCTCCAGCATGCTGATCACTATTTGGCGGGATCTTATCTCCTCTTTCAAGGACTCGGATATCTTTTCCTGCGCCTTCTTACGCTCGGTGATATCCTCGACCATTTCAATGGCCGCGATGACCTTGCCGGCCTCATCCTTAACCGGAGAAGAAATTATCCTGTAATTAAAGACCTGGCCGTTCATCGGAGTTTCCGTGATATCTTCGTGGACCAACCCGTCCTTTAAAGTCTTGACAGTCGGGCAGTAAATACAGATACTATCTCTCGGCGGATTATTGAACGCGCGGTAACAAATATGCGTATGCTTAGGATCTATATGAGGATTCCACTTCTTCATCTGGCTGTTTATAGATAATATCTCCATATACGGGCTGATCAGCGCCACGCCAATACCGATATTATCCACGATGCTCCGGTATTTCTCTTCGCTTCCGCGCAAAGATTGTTCCATGTTCTTGCGTTCGGTGATGTCCCTCCAGACGCAATGGTACACCAGCCGCCCCATGATCTCAATGGTCTGCGCCGTAACGTGGATATTCCTGATCTCGCCCTGTTTTGTCCGATGCCGGGTCTCAAAATCGTCGCGCCCGGCGCGTATGACTTTGGCGATACGCGCCCTGGTTTCTTCGGACGTCTCGATTATCTCAAAATCAGAAACGCTCAAACGGGCAAATTCCTCGCGTGAATAACCCAGCTGACGGCAGGCTGTTTCGTTAAACTCTATGGGCCGCGCCGTATCCGGGTCAAGGATCACGATACCGTCAGGCGAATATTCAAATAGCAGGCGGTAACGGATCTCGGTATCGCGCAGCGCCGCTTCGGCCGCCTTGGAACGCCTGATCTCATAATACAGCTTTTGATTCCAAAAGGCCAATATCCCCAGGACCGCGACGGATATCGCCAGCATCTGCCAGAAATGATCATGGCATGACCACATGCCGCTTGCCAGCAAAGTCAGCAGTGCCACAACCAGGATAAACAAGATAACCGGCCTGGCTGTTTTAAAAGAGGACCCGATCGACTCGGAAGACTTCATAACCTATCCCTGTTCCTTGCGGAGCTATTTCCCCAGCTCCTTTTTGAGTATCGCGATCTCTTTTTTAAGCTCTATTATCCGCTCTTCCCTTCCTACGCTTGCTTTATAAAAAATCTCCAGTTCCTGCAAGCGCTTCCGTAATTCTTCTTCAACTTTCTTACGCTCGGTGATATTACGGATCGTCCCGTAATATTCTATCCCGGAATTGTCAGCTTTTTTCCGGAGTGCCGCGGTGATCAATACATCGATGACTATTCCATTCTTGCGCTTCAATTGAACAGGATATTCCTTGATATAGCCTTGCTGCTCGATAAGAGCCAGTAATGCCGAACGATCTTGCGGACTTACATATAAAGAGCTAATTGTAGCCTGAGACAATTCCTCCCGGCTGTCATACCCGAATATTTCCAGCGCGGCATCGTTAAAATCGATCCATTTCCCTTCCTTGGATGTGATAAAGACGCAGTCCCGGGACGTGGTAAAAAATTCACGGTATCGTATCTCGCTCTCTTCAAGTTTCTCCTCTGCCTGTTTACGCTCGGTTACATCATCATATACGGCGACTATTTCTCCGGAGGGCAATTTGTAGACGTAATTTTCCACCCACTGGGAGATACGCGCGTCCTGATATAACGATACGGGATGACGCTGGGACTTCCCGGTCTTCCATACCTGCTGGAATACCTCAAATAGGCCGAGTTTCTTTACGCTGGGGAATACCTGGAGGACGCTTTTACCGATGACCTCATCCCGGCTGACCTTGCTAAAATGCTCACCGGATTTATTTATATCTTTAAATATGAAATCCTCACCGTTATCTTTAGCCTCATAAACGACCACGCCGCTGCGCATATTATTAAATAATTCACGGAATTGTTTTTGCTCCCGCAGAAGGACTTCTTTCGCTTCCTTGAGTTCACTGATATTGCGCTCTATTAAAGCAATACCTACCGGGTTCGTAACGTCACGGCCCGTAGAGATGATACTATCTGCCGGATATTCCACTAATTTCGTCACCGTCAACCAGACATCGAGAATATAGCCATCTTTAGTTACTCTCTTGGTCTCAAATGAAGTGACCGTTTCACCCGCGATCAAACGACGGGTAAACTCCTTTTGCTCCTGGATTTTATCGGGAGTAGTGAAACGCTCGATGTTCATCCCCAGCGCCTCTTTCTCGCTATAGCCATACATCAGTTCAGCGCCGCGGTTCCAAGCGCGGATCCGTCCGTCAAGATCCTGTATGATGATCGCGTCGTTGGAGTCGCGTATCACCGTCTCGAAGCGGTTAATGACCTTCTGTTGGTCATTATTATCCTGCTTCTCAAATTCCGCTATACGTTCCCGCAGAAGCTTGATCTCGCCAATGAGTTCTTCTTTGGTTTTGTCTTCTCGCGCCATTATTTATCCCCCCCAAAAAAATAAAAACCCAAGGCCCGCATTTCTGCACTGCCCTGGGATAATATTCATCGCCTTGACCAAATGGTTATTCATGCTTATTTTTCATCTCGCTCATTCTTTCCGGGAACAATTTTTGCCTGATGTTCAATAATATTGTACTTCTTACATACACAAAAGTCAATATCAAACACCCCATATATCTTTGGCGTATTCTTTTGGTCCAGATTGCTTTATCAAGGTAAGTCTTAGAGACCTCATCCTGTTATGCGCGGAAGCGAAATATCGGCAACGCTGATCCTGCCGGTGAATTTACGCGCCTGCTTTCCGGCTAACCCCTTCTTCAACATGCCGAATGTCACAGTTTTTGCGGCCTGAACAGCAGTACCCAGGGGTTTCCCGGTATCCGCGTCCAATCCCGAAGGAATATCCAGGGCTAAGATCGGAATCCTGGCAGCGTTAAGCATACTGAATAATTCCTGATAAAACCTATCCAGCCCGCCCCTTAGCCCGATACCAAAAATGCCATCTATTAGTAGATGGCATCTCTTGATCTCTTTTTCGATCTTGCCAAACACGCTGATATCCTGGATCAGCTTAAAACCTTGCCCCATTTTACGCAAGATCTGATAATTTATTCTTGCCTCTTCGCTAAACTCCTTCTTTCTCCCCACTAAATAAATACGGGTTTGAATACCCCTATTTATTAAATGCCTGGCGCAGACAAAGCCGTCTCCCCCGTTATTACCGTATCCGCAAAAGACTGCCGCGCGCCGCGTGCCCTTCATTAGCAGCATCTTCAATGCTTCTTCGGCAGAGGCGCGCCCGGCATTTTCCATCAGGATCAAAGCTGGAATGCCGCAACGCTTTATGGCTGCGGCATCCAATCTTTTCATCTGTTCTCTAGTAACGCTCTTCATCTATTCCGTTTTATGCACTATAAACGAAAACATGAAATAAACCGCGATCAGAAAATACAAACTAAACGATATATAAGTATTCAAAAACGCCAGCGCCGCGGCGCTAATATAGAAAACCGGGCCAAAAACAAAAGCCATGACCATTTCTTTTTTATACGCTCCGGTTTGGACCGTTTCCCTCAATAACTCCCGGTGCGTAAACCCGTACCATCTCACAGCGATCAGCGCCGCTCCCGCGCAGCCCATCACCAACCCATAGGAAGCAACCGCGATCGGGTTAAGCGGGTAATCTCCTACCATGGCTGTTGGGAACGGCACAAAACAGACAAAAAGCAGCACCAAAACATTGAGCCAGAACAAGACGATATTTATCCCTTTTAACATTTCAAAGATCCGGTGATGATTGACCCAGACGATACAGATAGTCAGGAAGCTGATCACCCAGCTGATGATCTTCGGGACAAACGTACCCAGCGCGCTCAATAATTCCCCGCCCGACTCGGCATGCTCAATATGAGGGACTTTGAGCTCCAGGATCAGAAGCGTCACGATTATGGCAAAAATTCCGTCGCTGAATGTCTCAACCCGGCTTTTGCTCAAAATCCCGAATTTAAATACTCCGCTCTCCTTCATTTTGTCCTCTTTCCCTATAAAGACCTGACGCCGCGATCCGGGTTTACCGGCAGCGTGCGCTATTTTAATAATGCCCGGCTTTATTTAAGCTGCTCGCTCAATTGATACATAACTCCCGAAGCTGTCTCAACCTGAGGAAGGCCCGTTTTGCGCGCGGAAATAGTCACCTGGGTCGATTTCCCGGAAAGTTTTTTTAGTTTAAAGGTCACTCGCGCTCCGCTGACTACCGCGCTTATGACCCCGCCGGCTTTGTTTTCTTTCTCGATCTTGCCCGCCATTTTGATCACCTGCAGTCCGGCGTCATAGGCCCTATCCATTGTAACATTGAAAGTTTCCTGAACATAGTCTTTACCGGAAAAGGTAAACGCGGCCACAACCGGCAAAGCCGCTACACCGGTAAACATAGCAACCCCGTACACCTTAAGCCCCTGGATACCCGCCGCCTTTAAAGGCTCCGATATGATAAAAGCGAACATCTGCTCCGCGATAATGATATTCTTGTAGGTTTTCTTTAAATTAATATCATACACCTTGATGACAGGCGGGCCCTCAACGCTGTAATCCCTGCTCACCACCCTGCCCATCCCCAAACCCAGAGTATCTATTTGCATGGCCATTTGCTTCGCCGGCTTCTTCTCTTCTTTCCCGGATTTATCCTCAGCAATTTTGAGTGAATCAATGTTCAGTTTACCCTCTTTATTCTTCACCATACCTATTTCTTTGATTTCCAAATCTAACTGCCTGAGATGGATCTTTCCGGTGATGAGCGCTCCCAAATTACAGGCAACGTTTATCCTGGGAATATCAACGAGGATATCCCTGGGAAACCCCTTGGGGTTATACATTTTAAAATCGGATATCTTGACTGTTTGTCTTATTACGCTCAGTGAAAGGCCGCCTATGCTGGTAGGGGCTCCGGTAACGCTGGCAGCTACGCTGCCGATCAGCGATTTGATAAAAAAATCTCTCGCCAAGCAAAATACAAAGAGCAAAACAACTACCAGGATCAATATTCCGATCTTCTTGCGCATCTTAATCCCTCCTTGCCTTCTAATCCAACCCCGCCTCTTCGACATTACCACGTATAATATGTTCATACGCGAAAACAATGAATACTCCACGGGCTAAAGCCCATGGTTTCTTACCGAAATACTTGAGTGGCCAAGCTCCATCCGCG
The DNA here is from genome assembly GCA_028707105.1 of Candidatus Omnitrophota bacterium. The sequence goes on from JAQTUY010000001.1 coordinate 25,328, forward strand.
CCATTAATGGCGCAGTTTTGTGGCCACGAAAGTATAAAGGAATAATTACCCATTTAAATTGATTATACTGCTATCTACCATAAATTCAACGCATCTTTCTCTTCTCTTCAATAGCGTCCTTTGGTTTTACATTAAACCCGATTATTCTCTTTTCCTTTACCGGCGGCGGCTCAAGCAGCTGCTTAATCGCCTCAAATATGCTCTTTATTGTTTTATCATGTTCCGCGTATTTCTTTTCTAACGCATCAATTTTGACTGCTAATTCCTTATGCGTTAGAAGGATTTCTCTTAATTTGGTAAATGCGCGCATGATCAAGATATTGACCTGTATCGCCCTCTCACTATTCAATACGCTTGAGAGCATGGCCACGCCCTGTTCGGTAAAGGCGTAAGGAAGATATTTAATATGTTTACCTCTTTTGGAGATTTCGGTTGTTGTATTGTTTAAGGTCACAATTTGTGACCTTAAAGATCCTGTCTCTTCCCAGGACAATTGGAACATAAAATCACCGGGGAAACGTTTAATATTCCTTTTTACTGCCTGGTTCAAAACCTTGGCCGTAACCCCATAAAGCTTAGCTAGATCCCGATCTAGCATCACCTTCTTACCTCGTATCTCCAGAATTCTCGTAGCAATGACTTCTACAACAGTTGATTTAGACATTTCTACCTCCTTTTCTACTTTAATAGACGTAGTAGAAGGCAAGATCTAACAAGAAATTTAACCCCTTATAACGCAGAATAAACTGGCGTGAGCCGGCTTCTTCTGGGCATAAAAAATCCCCCCTTCTATCAATAAACCTAAAAAGAGGGAAAATCTAAGATCGATTTTTAATACTTACTCTGTCTTTATGAAATTAACCCTGGCCCGGCGATAATCCACGGGAACCTGAGGTAATCCGTCTTCTCCGGGAGTAAAACTCTCCAGATACATGGCTATGGCCAGCCAGACCTTCAATTCCAGCGGCTTGCCGGTATCGGTAAAGACACGGGCTGTCCTGATATCATCAATGGCTTTCCCGGCCTCATCCTTAAGCACAAAAGCTATCTTTCCGCCGGACATCTGTTCCAAACTGGAACGCATTAAAATGACCTTCCAATCAGTGCATACCCGGTATAAGCGGCCATCTTCTAAAGACAGCCATGAACCATCCGGAGCCTGGACCTCAACGTTCCTTACCCGGGCAAACGGTTCGCCCTTAGGGTCATAAGAAACACGCATTCCCGTGATCTGAAGATGCATATCGTAATAAATAGGCGCTAAGGTGGTTTCAAGTTCAAACAATCTCCTGATCTCATCTCCCGTCAGCCAAAATGTGACTAAACCGGCTCCTGTTTTCCCGTCAGGCCCTAGGCCCAGCGCCATAAGACGGAATACATCATTGACCGTAAGCTTGCCCTTAGCCAATGGCACGCGGATATGGCCAAATCCTTCAACGGCAAGCGCAATATCCCGGGAATCCTCGCCCTCTACTTTTTTCACCGCGTAGCGGAAGGCATCGGTTACCAGGTCTCCCAGGCCGGAGGTCATACACTCAGCAGGATCAGGGGATTTATCCCAATCAGGTTTCGTAAGGTTAAAAGGAACCTCCGCTAAAGCCTGGTCGTAATAATAATTAAATTGCCCGAGATATTCCTTATCTATATCTTTTTCGTATGATTTTATCAGGCCGGCGATCTTAGGGTCTTCAGGTAGCGCTGAGGTAATAGGCATAAGCTTATAATCTAAGGCCTTAAAACTGCCATCGGTATTTTTTGCTAATATCAGACGGCCAAGATAACGCGCATAGCAATCGGCAGATACTATATAAGTATTGCCTACTTGTATGTAAGGGTTTAGAACCGAATGCGTATGGCCGCTGATTATAACGTCGATACCCGGCGCCTCTTTAGCCAGGATTTCATCTTCCGAGATAGCCTTATCCTTCCACGTGCCTGAATGAGAAAGGCAAATAACCATATCCACCTTTTCCTGATCGCGCAGTATTGCAACAGTCTTGCGCGATACATCTATCGCGTCAGAAAAAGCTACGGGTTTTGCCTCAGGAGCATAAAGAGCGGCGTTTTTACCCATTAAACCAAAAATGCCGATCTTTAATCCTGCGCGCTCAATGACTATATAAGGCAAAACGGGGTACTCACTATAAGCTTGACGGAAAGTTGCCAATTCAGGCTCCTGCGGGTCTACGATAATATTGGAAGCGACAATTGCCGGGAGCCTGCCTTGATTATCTTTCTTGGCTGCCAAGAGCGCCTGCCCTAGATCTTCCGGCCCGAATTCAAACTCGTGATTGCCGAAAGTCGTAGCGTCATAACCCATCAAACCCATAATGATAAGTTCCGGTGAATGGGCCGAACGGATCGCGTTAAACAACGTTCCCATACTAAAATCTCCGGCATCGATTACCAGGGTATCCCCTTCCCTGTTTTTACGGTCATTCTCTATAGCAGCAGCTAAACGGGCGTAGCCTCCGATAACAACAATATTGTTATCATCGGAAGGCATAGCGTATTCATCCAGATTAGAATGCATATCATGGGTAAAAAGGATGGTTAAGTCGCGGGAAGGCCCTGCTTGCGTAGTAATGACAGAACCAATAAGTACGAACGCAAACAGGAAAACCGGATAAAAAGACAGCTTTTTCATCTCTCCTCTTTATTTTAATGTGGCCATATTTTTGTTAATTATACTACTATCCACCGCAAAAAGAAATAGCCCGGTATCTTTTTAAAGATCCGGGCTTTTTTTAAAGCAAATACCGCTAAAAACTACCACTCAAAGATTTTTACCTTCGCTCCGTTTTCAACGCGTTCCATCTTGTATGGAGACATGTCCGTAGATTGACTTTCAGGATCTGCCGGATATGTAGCCACGTCTACCGCTCCGGAAGCGAGCTGCTGCACCCCTGAAACCACTCCCAGCGGAGCTCCGATAACTACTCCTACCACCGGGTTGGTTTTAGCGCTTGTATCTGCCACATGATACGGGATATCCACCCAGGAAGTAGCCATATTCAGCGCGCCATTGCTCATCTTATTTACCGGTATACCGTTGGATTGCCTCCGGTCAAGATTGACATCTTTCAAAAAAAGACTGGGATTGGTATTCTGCGCCGCCGACACCTGAAAACTCTGGGCATACAAAATCTGTGTTTCCATGGGTTGCATTTCAACCTGCGCGAAGGAATTCAGAGTAAAAGGCGTGATAAGAACCAGGACGAACGTTACAAATGCTATATTCCTCATCTTATACCTCCTCTCAACAAAAAGACCCTAAGCATGGCTTAGGGTCTTTGCTTTAACTTGCGGCGACCAGGCTGTCCCGTAAGGACCCTATGGCTTTGCGTCCTAAGATTGCTCTTAGTTTGCCTTTATCACAAATCTAAAAGAAGTATAACCTATTTTCAGTACTTTTCAAGGCATCCGGATAAGTTTTTTATCCGGACCGGTCTAACTACCACAAATTTTACTTAACATGAAATCCTATCATCCGTTTCTCTTTAACCGGCGACGGCTCAAGCAACTGTTTAATCGCCTCAAATATACTCTTGATTGTTTCGTCATGCTCCGCGTATTTCTTCTCAAGAACATTAATTTTTATAGCTAATTCTTTATGTGTTAAAAGAATCTCTCTCAATTTGGTAAAAGCGCGCATGATCAGAATATTAATCCTGATAGCTTTTTCACTGTTCAAAACGCTAGAGAGCATAGCTACTCCTTGTTCCGTAAAAGCATACGGCATAACAGTTGAATGTTTCATAGTATTGAACCGGTCACAAATTGTGACCAGTTTCCCTGTCTCAATTTCAGTTAGCTGAAACATAAAATCACCGGGAAAACGCTTAATATTCCTTTTTACTGCCTGATTCAAGGCCTTGACCGCAACCCCATAAAGATTAGCTAGATCCCGATCTAGCATCACCTTCTTACCTCATATCTCCAGAATTATACTACCCCCATTAACAAAGATCCGGGTTCTACCTTAAAAAGTGTTTACTAAAATGGTGAAATTACAGTGGCATTACAGATAGTCCAAAAAAATCATACTGTAATAAAGAAGGCAGCCCTATCATTTGGAGGGCTGCCTTATACATTAATTTATTTTGAACCCATAATGACTCTTTATACAACTTAGTTAAGATTTTATAATCTCATTCAAAATACCCTTTCTTGCAAATTCTATATTTAACACATAATCCATATCATTGAAGGCATTCGTCATTTGATGCAATCCCTTTTTCCACCCCATGCCGTCGCTAAGCCAGATAAAACCCCATTTAGCACCTAATAACTCATTATTCCTGTTTATATATGAATCAACAATCTCCTGCGGTTTCGAACCTTGTCCATCGTAATAATTTACTTCCAAATTAATCTTTTTATCATTCGTTATAATCACATAATCAAACTTCCTATTTAATAATTTCTGCGGAATATCGATACCTTCTTCCTCTTTTAAATACTTGAAGGTCTTCTGCTTAATAACTTTTATGTCTTTTATCCTGTCTAAGATCGGGCTAATAAGAGATTCCATCGCATCACCACTTCTATTTTTTCTAGCATTAGTATCAATGCCAGTTTCTAACCCTAAAAGATAATCTCGTAGATTCTTGATCTTTAGATCGATGAATAAATTAAGCACACCCGAAGAATGACAAAAATTAACAACATCGTCAACTTCTTCTTTGGAAAGATTATTCTTTTTGTTAAAATCATATTTTTTCAACGTCTCAGAAGGCCGTACAGGATCTTCGATAACGGCAATTTCTAAATCCCTAACAGCAATTATGAGGGGCAAGACTGGTAATACTTCAGGATTCTTAAAGAGTATTTCTCTTAATTTTACCTTAGGTTCCGATACTCCCACTAAGTAATTTAAAATATTAATCTCGTATTCATACTTCTTAATATTAGCTTTTACCTTTCTCCAGTCTACAAAGTAAGCAAAAGACTTATTGGATATCATTAGAGTCTCTTGAAACTTACTTATAAGCTCTTCAACATTGCCTACTTTATAGAATTTCTGATAAACTTCAAGATTCGCCATATTATTTTGCGTTAAATGCGTCTTTAAGTCGCTTTAGCGAAACTCTCAAATAGTCTTCTTCACGTTCGATACCCATAAACTGTCTCCCTTCGCTAAAAGCCGCTATTCCAGTAGTACTGCTACCGCTAAAAGGATCTAATACTATATCTCCCGGTCTCGTAGAAGCTAAAACAATCCGATTTAATAACTCGAGAGGCTTCTGAGTGGGATGTTTGCCGTATATTTTCTCTAATGGTCCAGGCGCTTTAATAGACCAAAGACTAAGCATTTGCTTATTATTATTCTTCTTTCTCATTAAATCATAATTAAAATAGTGACGGCTGCTTTTATTCTTAGCCGCCCAAAGAATAGTTTCGGTAGAATGAGTAAAATAACGACAGCTTAAATTAGGTGGCGGGTTAACCTTAAACCAAGCAATATCATTTAATATCTTATAACCTAAAGCTTGCATAGCAGAGCCGACTGTATAAATTATGTGAGAAGTCCCAGACACCCAGATTGTACCATTAGGAGTTAAAACTCTCTGGCATTCTCTTAGCCATCGCAAAGTAAATTGAAAATTCTCTTCAACCCCTTTCGATTCATCCCATTTACCCTTATTAACGGAAACCATCTTACCGGCATGACAGGTAATCCCGCCATTTGAGAGAAAATACGGCGGATCCGAAAAAATCATATCAATTGAGTTCTCAGCAAGCTTCGGCAAGATAGCAAAACAGTCAGCTTTATAAAGAACAACTTTATGTTTTTTGTCTTCAAAATAAGGTTTATCCGAGATATTATGGAGACTTTCGAAAACGTCTTTTTTAGGAATGGCCTTCTCTTGAGTAGCAGTAGTCATGTGTATAATAAGCGGCGATTTGTATATTTCTTCATTCATATTTGTCACCTCCTACTACAATAGACGTATGAGATGACAAAATCTAACAACTATTTTTTGAACCTTTCCCTCTCGCTAGCTATCAATTATATAATTCTTACCATATTATGGCAAGAATTATAAACAAACCAGTGTAACTATCCCTGCTTCTATTTCTCTTTTTTATTGATGATCTCTTTGCACTTCAAACAGACTATCAGTCTTTTCTTTTTTTCATTTACGATCGTGGATACCGGTACCAGGTAATTATGTGATAATTTCACTCCGCATCTCATACAGCCATTCATTTTGACTCCTTTTTTTCCATCTATTCATCCTTATTATCCGTTATTATACTCTTGTCAGGCCGCGCCTGCAACGCATTTGCGTCCAGGCTTTTTGCTAGTTCCGTCAATTGCTCCCATCGCTCGTATGACTTTTGGAGCTCCTCGGACAGCGATGCGGACCTGGCCTTGGCCTGGTTGATCTCCGTCCGATCCCGCCGTAAAAAAGAAGGATCCGCGAACAGGCTATAGAGCGCTTTTTGCTCCTCTTCTAATTTCTCGATTTTTAAGGGGAGTTTATTTAACTCCTGCTGTTCTTTAAAGGTAAGCTTGCGCCTGACAACAGGCTCTACCTTCTTTTCAGGGCCTTTTTGAGCCGAGATCTTTGGCTGTTCAGTTTTTTCTGCCGGCTGGCGCTGGCTTAACCAATCATCATATCCTCCGGGATATTCATTGATCCAACCGTCGCCTTCCAAAACCATAGTAGAAGTGACTACATTATTCAAAAACGCACGGTCGTGGCTGACTAAAAGCAATGTGCCGGGATACTCAACCAACAGATCCTCAAGCAGCTCCAGAGTCTCGATATCCAGGTCATTAGTGGGCTCATCCATTACCAGCACATTAGAAGGCTTGGAAAACAACAATGCCAGGAACAGACGGTTGCGCTCTCCTCCGGAGAGGACTTTTACCTGCGTGCGGGCCCGGTCAGGCGCAAATAGAAAATCCTGTAGATATCCTAAAATATGCTTGGGCTTACCGTTAATGGTGATAGTCTCACTGGAGCCGTTTATATTCTCAGCGACCGTTTTCTCTTCATCCAGTTGCTCGCGCAGTTGGTCGTAATAAGCGATCTCTAAATTAGTCCCCAGCGTGACTTTTCCTCCCTGGGGCGGCAACTTGCCGAGTAAAATACGCAGCAACGTAGTCTTACCGCTGCCATTGGGGCCAATTACCCCGATCTTATCCTGGCGCATGACCTGGGTGGAAAAATCCCGGACCAGGCACTTATCCCCATAGGAAAACCTGAGCTGAGCTGCCTTGATCACCCGGTGCCCGGAAATGATAGATTTCTGCGCGCGCATCCGTACTAAGCCTTCCTGCATGCGCTGGGTCTTCTTCTCTTCCCTTAACCGTTCCAGAGCTTTAACCCGTCCCTCATTGCGCTTACGCCTAGCTTTGACTCCCTGACGGATCCAGATCTCTTCTTTAGCTAATTTTTTATCAAAATGCCCCCATTCCGCTTCTTCTATATCCAATGCCGCCTGTTTACGTTCAAGAAAGGTCTTATAATCACATGCCCAACTATAGATCCTACCACGGTCAAGCTCGACGATCCTGGTCGCTAAATGGGTCATGAACATCCTGTCATGAGTGACAAAGAATATCGTCCCCGGATAGTCGCGGAGGAATCCCTCCAGCCAGTTGATCGAATCGATATCCAGGTGATTGGTAGGCTCATCAAGAAGCAGAACCTCGGGTTTTAAGACAAGGGCCCTGGCTAAAAGCACCCGGCGTTTCTGGCCGCCGGAAAGGCTCTTAAAATCCGCCTCACCATCAAGTTTCATCTGGTCGATGACATATTCGATCTGGTTATTAACATCCCAGCTATTGGTATGGTCTAATTCGGATTGCAAGTCGCCTAATTGTTTTAATAATTCGGGGGTATGTTCTGTATGAAGACGGTGCGCAACGTGGTGATATTGGCTTAGAAGATTGGCCCGCTCACCGAGGCCTGAAAGGACGATATCAAAAACATTTCCCTCCATATCGACCGGAACTTCCTGTGGTAGATGAGTTACCTGGATACCCTTCTGGCGGATGACCTCTCCTTCGTCAAGCGACATCTGTCCGACCATGACTTTCATCAGGGTGGTTTTGCCGGCGCCGTTTCGGCCAAGCAGGGCAACCCGCTCCCCGGGCTCAAGCTGGAGGCTTAAGTTATCAAAGATGGGCGGGCCGTTGAATTTAAGAGTAGCTTCCTGGACGCTGATCAATGCCATAAATTTGTCGTGTCCTCTAAATGAAAGAAAGGGCCCGGATCTATTAAAGATGCCGGGCCCTGTTTATTACCAGATTACAGTTTTACTACGTTAACAGCCTGTTCGCCTTTAGGGCCCTGAGTTATTTCGAACTCAACCTGGGTGCCTTCAGCTAAAGACTTGTAACCTTCACCCTGGATCGCGGAATGATGCACAAATACATCCTTTCCGCCTTCCGGTGTGACAAATCCATAACCCTTCTGATCGCTAAACCACTTCACGATTCCTTTTGCCATTGCTTGTTACCTCCTTTTTCAAGATTTAGTAAACCGCTAGAAATCCGGATTATCATAACCTGCCAGAATTTATGGATTCCCAGCGGGACAAACAATGACAAACAAAAAACCGTAAGGTCAGAATCCTGTCCTCACGGCTAAGACTTCTAAACTTTTACTGTTTTAAGTATAACATATTAATACCGCTTGTCAATATTTATTATCGGGCCTTCCCTATTTTTAGGTGTTTCTGATGAACATGCGTTTCAGGGAATCTTTGAACCTGCCGGTTTGTTTTTCCCTGATAATCACGCCTGCCATGATGCGGGGTAAAGCAAGAAAAAGGAAAAGTAGTTCGTTAAAGGTGAAAAACTTTGTCACAAAAAAATTCTTCCAGAGTATTTTCACGTACCGGGAAGGAGTATAAAAAGAAAATTTCATTCTTCTGCCGATTTTTTTCAGGGCGGCATGGCTGTACATATCGGAATACAGCTCTCCTTTTACGGTAATATGATATCCCGGAGTTTTTTCAACGAGCTCTCTTAAAGGCGAAAATTTCTCGATCCTTAATTTATTACAAACCATGGTATCGATGCCGATCTCCCTGGCAAACCGCGGGATATAAAGCATTTCTTCTTCGGTCTCGCCGATATTCCCATAGATAAAGTAACCGCTGTAAAAAATAGGATATTTTCGCAGGACCTTAAAATACTTTCTTATCGTTTCCTGATTAAAACCTTTATTAAGCTGCGCCAGTATCCGGTCATGGGGCGACTCTATCCCGATCAACAGCGCCTTAAATCCCGCTTTAACCATTTTCTCCAACAGTCGCGGATACCTGGCAATTTCAATACGCGCCTGGGCGACGAAGCGCTTTTTGATCTTTCGTTCGATTATCAAGTCGCAGATCTCTTCTACCCTCTTAGGATCGGCAAAAAGGTTATCATCGCTAAAAAGCACAACATTCGCCTTTAAACCCTCGATCTCATTAACTACGGAATCTACGTTGCGCGCGGCATAATTTCTTTTTTGTC
>JAQTUY010000076.1 GCA_028707105.1 Candidatus Omnitrophota bacterium
AATTAATGAATAACCCGATATCTTCCTTGACTTTCAGCCTTTTGATGCCGTAATACAAAAACTGCGGGATAGCGACTATTTTTATAATGAACAGTAACCCGGCGATAATATAAAGGTCTGCCCTGCCCTCTTCAAGGGCCATGCTCAAAGTGGCCAGGAACAGGAAAAAGGATTGGTACCTGAAACTGCGGATCAAAGCCGGCATCCTCTTGGCAATAACCATCAGGTAAGTCGAGACTAAAACACCGAATAAAATGATCGACTGCATCTTAAACTCCTATGGCCGCGCACACCGCGGCCACCAGCGCTAAAACAAAAGCAAAACCTAAGAAATCCGCCACCCGGAAAAGGCGCATCTTGGCAACGCAGACCTCTACCGGCGCCATGATCAAAGCGATGACAATAGCTCCCGCTAAAGGCGCGACTCCCGGAAAAATAACCCGTGAAAGAAGGAAAAACCAGGCCATCTGTTTAATATATGAAGCCAGCTCGATCAAAGCCAGGGACTTGCCGGAATATTCCAGGACCATCGCCTCGTGGACCATGGTCAGCTCAAGATGAGTCTCCTGGTTGTCAACCGGGATACGCGAGGTTTCCGCGATGATGACCATGAACATAGCGATAGAGGCGACGATAGAAGAAACAGGCACGCCATGAGTCCCGCTAAGATAGGCGGCGTTGGAAGAACCGAATTGCAGGGATACCGCGAAGATCACCAGGCATATCGCCGGCTCTGCCAGGCTGGAGATAAACATCTCCCTGGATGAACCCATACCGCCGAAAGAACTGCCTGTATCCAGCGCCGCAAGAGCCATAAAGAAACGGCCCAGGGCCAGGATAAATATCAGGACCAATAAGTCCCCCATAAAATTCATCCGGTCAGGCGGCATAAATCCCCCGACTAAAGCGGCTGCTGCCAAGGAAGAAGCAAACACCACAAAAGGAGCTGCCTTGAATATCCAGGATGCGGTCTCAGAGACGACCTCCCCTTTGCCGAACAACTTGGCTAAGTTATAATAAGGCTGGATAATACTCTGCCCTTTCCGCATCCTCAGGTTATTTTTTATCACCGTGATCAACCCGCTTAAAAACGGGGAGATGGCGATAAACAGGGCTAATTGTAAAGCGCCGGCCAATATTTTCATTTTTTTAAAATCTTCCCATGAATATTATCAATAACAAAAGAGTGGTAAAAATATATGAAATATACAAATGGATGCTTCCCGGCTGGATCCTCCTCATGAATTTAGCGGTCTTGAAGACCCGCGTAATAACCGGGTCGTAAATATATTTCTTAAAAACCTTGGTAGTATGCGTCTCATAGGTAAAAGATTTGACGTGATAAAAAGACTCCCTGACCTTCTGGGTCTTGCGGTAAGGCAAAAGGAAGAAACTGAACGCTATCCTGAAAGGTTTGGAAAAGGCTGTCGCGGTATATTCATTGCGGGAGCTCAAGACATAATAGCCGCAGTCCCAGGTCCTGTAACTTACCGCTTTGCCCCGGCCAAAGAATTTATACGCCCCAAAACCTATGCTGCCCGTAAGCGCAAGGACCAATGCCAACAGGGGCGTGGAAAGATAAATACCCTTTCCTGTCTGCGGGCTCAAGGTAAAATTATTTACGGCAAAACTCATCGCGCCGGTATCGATACCTGTTGCGCAGCCCGCTGCTTTTGAGAGCAACTTCACGATCAATACCGCACCCAATCCAAAGACGACAGTCAGGACCGCCAAAAAGAGCATCCCCGCCTTCATCGATAATGAGACTTCCCGGGCTTGCAGGCTATAACGGCTTCGGGGTTGGGCTAAAAAGGTGATCCCAAAAGCCTTAACGAAACAAGCCGCTGCCAGGCCTCCGGTTAAAGCCAGCATTGCCGCGCACAACCCCAGGAATAGCCTGCTTCCCCCGCTTACGTTAAGCGCCCCCAGGAAGAATGCCTGGAGAGTAAGCCATTCGCTGACAAAGCCGTTAAGAGGCGGAAGCGCGGAGATGGCCATCGCCCCGATCAGAAAATAGGCCGCGGTGTAAGGCATGTTTTTTATCAGCCCCCCTAACTTTTCAATATCGCGCGTGCCGGTCGCTTTATAAACGCTGCCGGCGCATAAAAAAAGCAGGCCTTTAAATATAGCGTGATTTATTAAATGGTAAAGCCCGGCTATCAATGAGAACACCGCCAGATACGGCAGGTCCAGGCTTAAAAAATACATCGCCAGGCCCACGCCAAGCAGGATGATACCTATATTTTCCACGCTGTGGTAAGCGAGCAGCCTCTTTAGATCATGCTCCATCAGGGCGTAAATAACCCCCACCAGGCAGGAAATAACAGCCAGGAGCAGGATCAAGACTCCCCACCAGGGGGAACTTACGCCTAAAAGGAATATCACAAACCGGATTATCCCGTAAATAGCCGTTTTGATCATTACCCCGGACATAATACTTGAGATGTGGCTGGGAGCCTGCGGATGGGCATAGGGCAGCCAGATATGCAGAGGCACTATCCCTGCCTTGGTGCCGAAGCCGATAAGCAGAAAAGAAAACACGATATTCCTGGCCTGGGCCGGCATCGCCTGGCAGGCATTTTTTACCGCGAAGAAATCAAAGGAACCCGCGTATTTATACATTATCAGGAACGCGGCGGTCAGGAAAGCTGTGCCTATATGGGTCATCACGATATAAATGGTCCCCGCGCTGACCGACTTCTCATGCTCGCTGTCAAAGACGACCAGGAAATACGAGACCAGGGACATAAGTTCCCAGCAAACAAGGAAGATAAAAAGGTTGCGGACCGAGACCACTAATATCATAGATACCAGGAAAAGGACGAGCAGACCCCACGCCAGGAGCGTCTTGCGCAACGAGGCCTCCGTCTTTAAATAACCGATAGAATAGACCGCTGACGGCAAAGAGACTACCGCTATCACGCACAAAAAGAACAGCGTCAGCGGATCGAAGATAAAAAAAGACCCCATATTTAATTTATCCATTTTGATCTGGTAAGGATATCAGGATAGTACTGGTAGGATACTGAATTGCGGATACCGGTATTTCCTTTTTATATTAAAAGTCAACTTCCATGCGCGACCAGCCGGCCTCATCCCTGGCCAAAACGCGGCTATACGAAGGGTGGGTCGTGTTGATGTAATCATTGAACGCGGCCGCGTCGGTAAAAGTCTTATCCATTGTCCCGTCGTTATCCGTATCCACCTGCGCCGACTGGAATTTCCCGTCCTGGGCATGCACGACTATATCAGGCGTGCCGTCATTTTTAGTATCTGCTTCCGCCTTGGTTATATATTTGCCGTCATTATGCAAAACCACGTCCGTTGTCCCGTTATTATCCACATCTACCTTCTCGACTGCCAGGGCATCAGAGCCTTGTTCGCCCTGAGAATAAACCGGATAAACAGCCACACAGGAAAATAAAAACATGATAACTGAAATTAAACTTAACTTTCTCATTAAACCCTCCTTAATTAATCTATAGGGTCAATTATATGCTCAATGCTACCTAATATCAATGTTTTTTTAATTCTTGGGCATATGACAAGAGGGGCTGATACCCTTCTTCTCGAAATAGCGCTGGTGGTACTCTTCCGCCTTATAAAAATCACCTGCCGGCGCGATCTGAGTGACTATCGGTTTCTTGAATTTACCCGAGGCTTCAAGCTTTTCCTTAGTTGAACGCGCGGCCCGCTCCTGCTCGGGAGTATAATAAAATATCACCGACCTGTACTGGCTGCCCATGTCCGGGCCCTGTTTATTCAGCGTAGTCGGATCGTGAATTCTCCAAAATATATCAAGCAATTCCTCGTACGAGATTATGTTGGGATCAAACTCTATTTGCACCGTTTCCGCGTGCCCGGTCTTATCAGTACAGACATCTTCATAAGTGGGATCCTTAAAAGTCCCTCCCATGTAGCCGACACTGGTGTTAACTACTCCCTTGGCCTGTCTGAATGCTGACTCTACCCCCCAGAAACATCCGGCTCCGAAAGCTGCCTTTTGTAACTGTTCCTGTTTAACGAACTTAAGCGCCACTGAATTGATGCAATAACGCTTGCCCGTAGGCGCAGGGCCGTCATCAAAGACATGCCCCAGATGCGCATCGCAACGGGCGCAGAGCACTTCCACCCGGCGCATCCCGAAGCTCTCATCGGTCAGCTCTCTCACGCTCAGAGAAGAAACCGGCTCCCAAAAACTCGGCCAACCCGTGCTGGACTCGAATTTTGTCTCGATTTTAAAAAGGTCCGTGCCGCAGCAGACACACTGATAGACCCCTTGTTCTGTTTCCTGAGAAACAGAACACTGTCCAGTCGACGGCTTTTCCGTGCCCTTTTGCCTGGTGACCCTGTATTGCTCGGGAGTCAGGATATTCTTCCATTGTGCGTCTGTTCTGACGACTTTCTCTACTTCCTGGGTCTGGCCCGTAGCAGCATTAAAGATCTTCACCTTTTCCGGTTTACCGGCAAAAAGTTCCATCTGCCCTCCAAATATAAGAATAAAAGACATTAATAAAAAGACTGTTTTCCCTGGCCTGCTCATCATGCTCTCCTGCAAGGCTTCTTACTTATCAACTCCAGCTTCCGCAGGCGCGGGTAACTTTTGATTTGGGCTTCGCGCTTTAATGCCGCCACCCTGTTTACCGCCTTTTCGGTATAGATAAGCTCAACCGGATACCTGCACCTGGTAAACTTGCACCCGTTGCCGCTGTTGTGTTGTTTAATCCTGCGTTCGATATCATTGGTAATACCTGTATACAACTTGGAATCACTGCATTGGATAATGTAGACGCGCCAGGGCATAGTAACAATTATTATACCTTAAATAACAACTAAGTTTAAGGGAATTAAACCGAAATTGTCCGGACTTTTAAACCCTGCCTCTTGAGATATTAATTATAAGTAGTATAATATTTAAACCTAGATCAAATGCGGTAAAATATAACCAATATAGATATTACCGGAAGAATTAACTACTGAGGTAAAAATGCTTATAATCTGGTTTAAATTCGCTATATGCGCGGCAATAATCTTCTTTAGCGGCAAACGGGTAGCAAAATACGGGGATATTATAGCTGAAAAAACCGGCCTGGGCGGCCTCTGGATCGGCGTAGTATTAGTTGCGGTTGCCACCAGCCTTCCGGAGATGTTCACAGGCGTAGGCAGCACGGTTTTTGTAAATGCCCCCGATCTGACCGTGGGAAATTTATTCGGCGCCAACTCTTACAATCTTTTGAATATTTTTCTGCTGGATTTCTTGAACAAGGAAGGGCCTTTATTGAGTTCGGTATCCATAGGGCAGCTGTTGACGGCCGTATTAAGCCTTATCCCCCTGCTGATCGCCTCTATCGGCATATTTTTAAGCGTAAGATTACCGCAGCCCAGCCTCGCGAATATCAGCCTGTACAGCATTTTGATCCTGGCCGCGTATATTGCTTCAATAAAAATAATATTCAAATTTGAAAGAAGCCAGCAGAAGGTAATGAAAGAATTAAAGAAAGAAGAAGATATCCTGCTCAAATACGACGGTACCTCTCTAAAAAAGGCCTGGATCCTTTATGGGATTTTCGCGATCATGATCGCGGGCGCCGGTATTTGGCTTGCCTATATCGGTGACGACCTGGCCCGGGCCTTAAACTTAGGCCAGAATTTTGTGGGAAGTCTATTGCTGGGCCTTGCTACTACCCTGCCGGAAATAACTGTATCGGTTGCCGCTCTGCGTATAGGCGCAAAAGAATTAGCCGTGGCAAATATGCTGGGCTCGAACCTTTTTAACATATCTATTATTTTCATTAACGATACCCTCTATAGAAGAGCCCCCATCTTTAATTCTTTATCGCAGCATCATATTTTTACCGGTTTCATTGTAGTGCTGATGACCGTGATAGTTTGCGCCGGCCTGATCTTGAAGCCAAAAAAGAAGACGAGATCAGGCTTAAGCGGTTATAGCATCGCCTTGCTCGCCGTGTTTATCTTGGGCGCCTACGTTAATTTTATCTTGGCAAACAAGTAAACGAATATAATACCTGCCTGATCGTGGCTATTCCCGATTCAGGAAGCGACGGCGGATGTACTTATCGATTTCTATGATAATATAAATACTTAAACCTGCCAGGAAAATCCGGGCCCAGGCACCCGGAGAGATCGGCGCGCTATGAAAAAAACGATTCATGGCGGGCGCGTAAGTAAAAAACATCTGCAAGCCTATCATTATCAAGACCCCGAGGACCAACCAGCGGTTTGAAAATACCCCCAGTGCAAACATGGACTTGGACAGGGAACGGCAGTTAAAAAGATAGCAAAGTTCCCCAATAACCAAAACACCGACAGCCACGGTCCGCGCTTCTTCAATACCTACCCCGTTATTTTTTTCATAGAAAAAGAGCCCGAAAACCCCGAGAGCTAAAAGCACGCCTACCAATATCGTCCGCGCGACAAGATCACCGGTCATAAGCGGCATCTTGGGGTCCCGGGGAGGCCGGCGCATCAGGTCGGGCTCCTTAGACTCAAAAGCTAACATCATACCCAGGCATAAAGCAGTGGTCATATTTATCCAGAGCAGTTGGACCGGAGCGATAGGAAGCAAGATCCCCCCAAAAATGGCAAGCATGATAGCAAGGGCTTCGCCTAAATTTGTCGGCAATGTCCAGACAATGAATTTTCTTAAATTATCGAAGACACAGCGCCCTTCTTCCACCGCAGCCTCAATAGAAGCGAAATTATCATCTGTTAAAACCATATCTGCAGCTTCTTTGGCGACTTCTGTGCCGGTGCGCCCCATGGCAACACCGATATTAGCCTGTTTAAGCGCCGGGGCATCATTGACGCCGTCTCCGGTCATCGCCACGATATTTCCTTTTGCCTGAAGCGCTTTAACAAGCCGCAACTTTTGCTCCGGAGTCACGCGGGCAAAGACGCTAACGCGGCCGACAGATTCCGATAAATCCTCATCACTCATCTTCTCCAGATCGCTTCCGCTTAACGCTGCCAGGCTGTTAGCCGGCTCTTCCGCGTCAAGACTGCTTTTAAGGTTTAACTGTTCGGCAATAGCTTTAGCCGTTAACACATGATCCCCGGTGATCATCTTGACCAGGATCCCGGCGGAATGGCAACGCCGCACAGCCTCAATAGCTTCCTTACGCGGAGGATCTATCATCCCCTGCAAGCCTAAAAACGTTAAAGATTCGGCAATATCGCCGTGATCGATCCTCTCTTTCTGAGAAGAAATACCGCTGCGGGCAAAAGCAAGCACCCTCAACCCTCTTGCCGCCATAATCTCGATCTGTTGATCAATGAGGCCGCGTTTTAAAGGATGAATATCGCCATTCTTATCGAGATAATTAATACATTTAGCTAAAATCTTTTCTGCCGAACCCTTTAAATAAACAAGCCCGTCACCGTTCGGCAAAATATGAAAAGTCGCCATATATTGATATTCCGATTCGAAAGGGATGGAATCTTTTCGAGGCAGCGCGGGCAGGCCATCGGGAAATAACCGCAGGCCTTTATGCGCGGATACAATAAGGGCCGCCTCTGTCGGATCGCCTTCTACTTGAGGCGCGCCTTCCCGCCGCACGATCCTGCTATCATTGCACAACAAGCCCGCTGTCAAACATTCCTTAAGCGCCGCGGAAGGCGCTGACTCCGGCTCCCCTGAAACGCTTTGAATAAGACCCTCGAAATTATATCCACCCCCTGAAACCTGATATATTTGTCCGCCGCTAAATATCTCCTGGACGGTCATCTGGTTCTCAGTAAGCGTCCCGGTTTTATCGGAACAAATAACGCCCGTGCTGCCAAGCGTTTCAACAGCCGGCAATTTACGGATGATCGCGCGGCGCTTAGCCATTCTGGCCACGCCTATCGCCAGAGTTATCGTGA
>JAQTUY010000077.1 GCA_028707105.1 Candidatus Omnitrophota bacterium
AGCGCCCGGCGTCCTTAATGAAGAACTTCCCCCCCGTGTAGTCCTTTGCCACGGGCATTATCTTTCCGAAGAGATAAATGACCGGGCTTTTTTCCGGATGGATCTCTTTGTCTTTTTCCAGGGCCAGTTTGATGCCGGTAAAGATAAGGAAGGCGCCGAAGAGATAAATGACCCAGTGAAAATGGTGGATCAGGCTGATGCCTCCGGCGATGAAAGCGGCGCGCATGATCAGGGCGCCCAGGATCCCCCAGAACAAGACTTCATGCTGATATTTTTGGGCTATCTTAAAATAGGAAAAGATGAGCAGGAATACAAAGATATTATCCACACTCAAGGATTTCTCAAGCAGGTAGCCGGTAAGGAATTCCAGCGCGCTCTGGCGGCCCTGGAAGATATATATCCCCAGGTTAAAGATGAGGGATAGGCTGATCCAGACACCGCTCCAGATGAGCGCTTCCTTAAGCTTTATTTCATGCGCTTTGCGGTGGAAAACTAACAGATCCAGCGCGAGCATGAACAGGACAAATAGTATGAACCCTCCCCACAACAAGAATGACATTACATCCTCCAGGATGATATGGTCCTATAAAGAAAGCCGATCCCGAACAGGATAAAAATACCCGCCGAAACGTATCTCAACGTTTTCTCAGGAATATATTTTTTTAACACCGTACCCGCGGCTATGCCTAGAGCATCGGCGCTGACCATGCCGAGGGTGGAGCCGGCAAGCACGCCCAGTATGCTGCGATATTCTACCGTCAAACTTATGGTGGCTAATTGGGTCTTATCGCCCATTTCCGCAAGGAAGAACGCCGCCGCCACAGCGGCGACCGGGCCCAGCCGGAATTCTTTTTTTCCCCGGCCTTCGTCTTTATCGCCGCGCAAGGCCCATAAGCCAAAGACTATAAAAGAGAGAGCCGCGATAAGCGAGATTATATTTACCGGGATGATATTTGTCAAGAAGCGGCCTATGGCGACAGAGAGCGTGTTGCAAATGAGCGTGGCGATAAAAACCCCGAGTAATACTTTAGAGGCGCTGTATCTGGAGGCAAAGGCCGCTGCCAGCAGCTGCGTTTTGTCCGCCATTTCCGCCAGGAACACCAGTATAAAAGACGCGATAAAAGCAGCCATATATTTACGGTTAAGTTTAGCGAAGTACTAAAAAATTAAGCGCCGCGCCGACAATAATACTGACAGATATCATAATAAGAACCGATCTGACCAGGCTTTTAAAGCCTAACTCTTTCCACAGGACGATAAATGTGGCGACGCAGGGGAAAGAGACCGCCAGTAATGTCGCCGCGATAAAAAGCTGTTTGGCAGTCAGCCCCAAAGGCATGAGCATGCCCACCGCGACGTCCTTTCTCAAAAACCCGATGACCAGGGCCACTATAGCCTCTTTGGGCAGGCCGAATACCTCCTGGATAATGGGGGCGAATATGCCGGTTATTATATCAAATAATTTTAAATACAACAGGATATTGATGATCAAGACGCCTATCAGGACGACCGGGAGCGCCTCGATCAGGAAACCCTTGATGCGGAAGAATAGTTTTTGCCCCAGCATGTGCAATGGCGGAAATCTGTAAGGCGGTATCTCCAGTAAGAATTCCGGGCTATAGCCTTTTAGCGTGCTGTTCAGGATTACCCCCAGGACCAGGATCAGGATGAATAACACGGCGTAGACTCCGCCCACATAAAATCCTCCGAATGCCCCGAGCAGGCCGAAGATCATTGCCTGAAGCGGAACGCAGGGGACTCCGATGGAGATAAGGGTCGAGGCGATGAACCTTTCCCGTTTTGACTCCAGGACTCTCGTGGCCAGTATCCCGGGGACATTACATCCAAAACCTAAGAGCGCCGGGATGATCGCGTAGCCGTGCAGGCCCAGCCGGTGCAGGAGATTATCCAGTAATATCGCCAGCCTCGGCAGATACCCGATATCTTCCAGGAGGCTTAAGATAAGATAAAAGGCTATGATATAAGGCAGGACCATCCCGACTTCAATGTAGGGAGCGGTGGTCAATACGCCCAGGGATTGCTTAAAATCTATTTTTCCGTTGATCAGGTCGCCGATGAACAGGTGGAACCAGAATCCTTTTTCCTGCCAATTAACGGTCAGTTTTTCCAGTAATGGCTGGTATACCTGCGTGAACAGGGGGTCGGTTATCCTGGCGATTATCGTTTCTCCGACAAAACGCACGATCTTAAAAGAGGCGTAGATCACTGCCGCGGCCATGATCAGCCCCGATATGGGCTGGACTGAGGCGTCTTCCAGCCTTTCCCGGATATTGTGATGCCGGTGCTCCAGGTGCTGGACCTGGTCGATGATCTTGCCGATCTCGACCCAGCGTTCTTCGGTGCTCAGCCTGCCGCGCGCCGCTCGCGCCGCTTCTTTTAACCTTCCGATCAGCAATTTGATCCCCATGCCGGTTACCGCGCAGGTGGCGATCACCGGGACGCCCAGGATCTCTTCAAGCTTCGGGATATTCAGGCTGACCCCTTTATGGCTGGCATCGTCGCACATGTTCAAACATATGATAGAGGGGTATCCTTCCTCTATTAATTGTAATGTCAGAAGCAGGTTTCTCTCCAGGTTAGTGGAATCCAGGATATTGATGACCGCGATCTCATCCCTGGGATGTTCTTTAAGCAGGGATACCGCTACTTCTTCCGCTTTTGAGGTCGCCTCCAGCGAGTAAGTCCCGGGCAGGTCCACAACCTCGATCTTTTCATCCCCGATCAATAAATGCCCCTTGGAGATCTCCACGGTCGTTCCGGGATAATTAGAAGACATTACCTGCACGCCGGTAAGGCGCGAAAAGACCACGCTTTTGCCGACATTGGGATTTCCTATTAAATAGATCTTCTTTATCATTATGCCTCTACGATTATTTTTGCCGCCACTCCATGGCCTAAGGCCAAAATGCTCCTGCCGATCTTGATCACCACCGGGCCCCTGAGGCCGATGTGGCTGAGTTTGGTGATCTCCTTGCCTTTATACACGCCCAGGTTCATCAACCTGTCCTGCAGGTTCGTTCCGCCTGATATTTCCAAAACCTTCCCTTTGTGGTCGGCTTTGAGGTCGATAAGAGATACTTTTTTCATGATAGGATGCCTTTCTTGATAGGATCAATTGAGAAATCCGACCTTCTTATTATATATTAAAAACGGCATATTGTAACCTAAAAAGAATTTGACAAAATATATATCTTAGTGTACAATTTTCATATAAAACATACAAAGCATATAAAGCATACAATGCATACTTTTTAAAAATTGTCAATAACCAGGAGAGTCCAAAATGACTAAATTTCACGGACCCAAGATGCACGGCGCGGTTACTGTAGGCGCGCGCGGACAGGTGGTCATACCGGCAGACGTCAGAGAGGCCTTCGGCATCAAAGCCGGAGATAAGCTTATCGTCTTTACCAAGGATAGGGAATTCATAAACCTTATCCCCGGCGAGCAGTTCAACGGTTTTTTAAGCCATATGACCAAGATGCTGGCGAACATCAATAAGGGCAAGCTGGATATTTGATCATGAAAAAGAGTATTTATCTGTTTATATTATTCTCTTTGTGTTTGTGCCCGCGCCAGGCGGCAGCTGAAGAAACGCTTACCTGGCAGGATTGCCTTGCCCAAGCCAGGCAGAATAATCCCGATCTTATTTCCGCCGAGGAGAGCGTCAAGGAACAGCAGGCCGGTAAGTCCATAACCGCCAGCGCGCTCTATCCGCAGGTAAACGCCAGCCTGGATGCCTCTACGTCCAAGACCAGCGGCAGCGGTTCAGGAGGCAGTACTACCAAAGATTCCTATTCTTACGGGATAACCGGCAGCCAGCTTATTTTTGACGGCTTCAAGACCTTCGATGACGTGAAGGCTGCCTCCGAGAATATAAAAGCGGCCCGGCAGAATTACAGGTTTGCTTCTTCGGTCATCAGGTTGAACCTGCGCAGCGCCTTTGTCAACCTGCTAAAAAGTCAGGAGTTGATAGGTGTCGCTGAAGATATCATCAGGATACGCAGGGATAACCTGGAGCTTATTACCCTGCGTTACTATTCGGGCTTTGAACATAAGGGCGCGCTGCTTACGGCTGAGGCGAATCTGGCCCAGGCTGAATTTGAGCTGGCCCAGGCCAAAAGGAATCTGGGATTATACCAGAGAGAGCTGGCCAAGGAGATGGGCTGTACTGAATTTAAGCCGATGTCCGTAAAGGCCGACTTTACCGTCAAAGATCCCGTGAATAGCAAGCCGGATTTCGAGGCATTGGCAAAGACCCATCCTTCCTTACTGGAGGCCGCCGCCAAGAAAAACGCCGCCGCCTTCAGCATAAGGTCGGCTTACGCCGAATTCGCCCCGCAGCTTTCAGGTCAGGCCAGCGCAGGAAAAAGCGGCGAAGAATGGTCTCCCAACGGCAATCAATGGAGCCTGGGATTAGGTTTGACCCTGCCGATATTTGAAGGCGGTAAGAAGATCGCCCAGGTTTCTAAAGCGCAGGCTGTCTATAATCAGACCGTGGCCGATGAAAGAAGCGCCAAAGACAGTATCGTCGTTACACTGGAACAATCCTGGGCTGCCCTGCAGGACGCCATTGAGACGGTGGGCGTTGAATATAAATCGCTGATCGCCTGCGAAGAGCGTTCGAATATAGCCCAAGCTCAATTTTCGACGGGTTTCATTACTTTTGACAATTGGATCATCATTGAGAACGACCTGGTATCGGCTAAGAAATCTTACCTTGGGGCGCAGGCGAACGCTTTGCTCAGCGAAGCAAGCTGGATCAAGGCGAAAGGAGAAACATTAGAATATGCGCAATAAAAAACTTAAGATAATTTTTATACTTCTGATCGTCTGCGCCGGGGCGGCATTCCTGTATATCAAGATGAAGCCCGCAAAAAGTAACGGCGAAATTGTCCAAGAAATAATTCCCTTTAAAGGAAGCATCGAGAATATTATTTCTACTACCGGCACCGTTTTACCTAAGAACAGGCTGGAGATAATGCCTCCGGTGAGCGGCCGGGTGGAGAGTATTCAGGTCAGGGAAGGTGAAATAGTCAAGGCCGGCCAGACTTTAGCCTGGATGAGCTCGACCGAGCGCGCCGCCCTGCTGGATGCCGCGCGCGGGCAGGGGGAGGAGAAACTCAAATACTGGGAAGATGTTTATAAGGCGATACCTCTGATCTCTCCGATCGACGGAGAGGTCATCGTGGCTACTACCCAGCCGGGACAGACTGTCGCCACATCCGACGCCATATTAGTGCTTTCCGACCAGCTTATTGTCCGCGCCCAGGTAGATGAAACCGATATCGGCAAGATCAAACTGGGCCAGAAAGCGGTGGTCAGCCTTGACGCGTATGCGGATGTCAGGATCAACGCTGTTGTCGGGCATATCTATTATGAATCGGAGACCGTAAATAATGTGACTATATATAAAGTCGACCTTGTCCCTGAGAAAGCCCCTGAGTTCTTCCGTTCGGGGATGAACGCGACCGTGGATTTTCAGGTAGTGGCTAAAGATGACGCCCTGCTGGTTCCGGTCGAGGCAGTGTATAAACAGGATGGCGAAAGCTATGTTTTGTTGAAGCAGGAAGGAAGCCAGGCGCCTGTTAAACGCGCCGTGAAATTGGGCATCACCGACGATAAGAATTATGAAATTGCCTCCGGGATAAGTACCGGGGATACGATAATAGTTACGACAAAAGAATACATCCTTCCCGGCGGCACGAACAGCGCTGAAAGCAGCAATCCGTTTTTGCCTAAGATGCCCAGCATGAGAAGGAACAGGTCTACCTCAAAATAAATGATAAAAGTAAAGAACTTATCTAAGACTTACCAGATGGGCGATGTCAAGGTCGAGGCCTTGCGGGACGTATCTTTGGAGGTCTCCTCGGGTGAGTTTATGGCCATTATGGGGCCTTCCGGCTCAGGCAAGTCTACCCTTATGCATGTATTAGGCCTGCTGGACAGGCCGGATTCCGGAGAGTATTCATTAGGAGGGGAGGATGTAACGAAGCTTTCGGACAGGGATCTGGCTCTTGTAAGGAACCAGATGGTCGGTTTTGTTTTCCAGCAATTCCATTTATTGCCGCGGATGACCGCCCTGGAAAATGCCGAGCTCCCTCTGATCTATGCCGGCAAAAGGCATTTAAAGGAGAGGGCTATAAAAGAAATAGAAGAGGTCGGCCTCAAGGATAGGATGCTGCACAGGCCCAATGAAATGTCCGGCGGCCAGCAGCAGAGGGTGGCGATCGCCAGGTCCCTGGTCAATGACCCTCCGGTGATCTTTGCCGATGAGCCTACCGGTAATCTGGATTCCAAAAGCAAGGAAGAGATAATCGCCATATTAAAAAAGCTCAACCAAAAAGGCAAGACCGTTATTATTGTCACTCATGAAAGCGAGATCGCCGCCCACGCGCGGCGTATCATCCTGATGCGTGACGGGCAGATCATCTCGGATAAGACAACCGCCGGCCGGGAAAAGCCCGCTAAAGATGCCGTACCGGAAGACACGATAAAGAATATCTTATCAAGGTCAGATGCCGCTATGAAAGGCGGAATGGAATTCCTGGATTATCTGCGCCAGGCCGTCTTTGCCATGCTTTCGCATAAGCTGCGCGCGTTCTTATCCATCCTGGGGATATTGATCGGAGTAGCCGCGGTTATCGCCATGCTCGCTATCGGCCAGGGCGCCAAAGAATCCATAGAGAAGCAATTGGCTTCGCTGGGGTCTAACCTTCTTGTTATCCAGGCCGGCGCGCAGAGATCGGGAGGAGTGTCCCTGCAGTCGGGGACTACGACGCGTTTTACCTTCGAAGATGTCACAGCTATCAGTAAGCTTGGCGATTACGTAAAAAGGACCAGCCCTTCGGTAACGTCCCGGGCGCAGATAGTTTACAAGAGCAATAACTGGAATACCAGGGTTGAAGGCGTAAGCGTAGAGTACGAGCAGCTGCGTTCTTGTGTCCCTACGGTAGGCAGATTTTTTACGAAAGATGAAGTAAAGGTGAGGGATAAGGTAGCCTTGCTCGGTATGACTGTAGTTAAAGAGCTTTTTGGAAGCGCCAATCCGGTCGGTGAAACCGTAAAGATAAACCTGATCAATTTTAAAGTGATCGGGATCTTGCCTGTCAAGGGGACGACCGGCCCACAGGACCAGGATGATACGGTGCTTATCCCCATAACCACCGCGATGTACCGGGTCTTTGGAAAACAGTATATTGATTCTATTTACGTGGAAGCGCAAAGCGCCGATCTGACCGAAGCTGCCCAGGAGGCGGTCAGCGAAGTTATCATCAAACAGCACCGCCTGTTTACTAACGAACAGCAGAATTCGTTCCATATTTTCAATATGTCCGACATCAAGAAAACTCTTACGGCTACAACGAAAACTATGTCTTTATTGCTGGGGGCGATCGCGGCCATTTCTCTTTTAGTCGGGGGGATAGGCATCATGAATATCATGTTGGTGTCGGTGACCGAGCGCACGCGCGAGATCGGCCTGCGCAAGGCCATAGGCG